>NZ_JBQSXL010000003.1:0-187705 GCF_052378165.1 Halomonas sp. AOP30-A1-24 | reverse complement strand
ATGTTAGCCGCTGCATGACCGCGCTGGAGCAAAAGAAGTTTATACGTAAAACGAGGAGTAGTATTAAGCTCCTTAAGCCGGAGGAAATGGCGGCAGCAACAGGTTTTGATAGTGAGTTTATTTATGGTCATGTTCTTATAGAGTAACGCTATGTCCGTATTTGAGTAGCTATATGTTACGGGTTTTTAATGAAAGAGTTACGATAAATGATCAGTGAATCGTATTCTCTTTTGGTTGGTTTTGTTAAACTGTTGGTGTAGTTGTTTTTTGGTTTGAATGTTGGTCGTCTAGAATGAAATTGCCACTTTCTAAAGCCCTCTCCATTGGAGAGGGCTGTTGGCATGGCTTGGGTAGCATGAAACCGCATGGCTGATTTGAGTTGGTAAAGTGTGTTAAAGTTAGTGCTGATAATCCCTTAAAGCGTCAATGTGGTGGCAAGAATGTTTTCCATCGCTACGGTCCAAGTATGAAAACTGGTCAGACATTTAAATAGCGAAAGGTGGCTTTGATAGAGCAGTAAGAAATCTTTTTTATAATTCGTGAAAACTCAATGTTTGTTATCTTTAGGGTTGGCGTTTTCAGTCAATTTTGATTGGGTGTTGTAAGTGATTGACGGGTTTGGTTAAGTTTTACTTTATTGAAACGTTAAAAATCGCTTAAGCGATGTTGGTTTAATCCACGTTATAAAGGCTGTGTTATGCCTTGCAGAGACGTATAAGTTAGCTACCTTGTTATGGCAATGACATTGGTCTGAAATTTAATCATACAAGGAGTGGATTAGATGACAGTCAGCAATCTATCTTTTCATAATGTGACCGCCCATAAGCATTACAGCGAGTTAGCGGATTCGCCCTCTTCGCAACATGCGAAATTTTATGACCCCTATCCATCGCGCTTGGCACAGCCTCCTCAAGCACTTTGGCAGGCGCGTCAGGACGGCGTTGTGAAAGGGCGTCACCTGTCAGGACCTTTAAGCGAACCTCAACTGGATGAATTTGAACGTAAAGGCTTTTTGTTTATCCCGAATCTGATTAGCGGTAGTGAGCTTGATGAGCTGCGTGCTGAGATGCAGGCACTTATGAGCACGGATGCTTACCGCGATAAAGACTTCAGTATTACTGAGCCTGAAAGTAACGAAATTCGTTCACTGTTTGCGGTACACCACCTTTCAGAACGCTTGGGCGCGCTGGCCAGAGATGAGCGCGTGGCGGGCGCCGCTCGGCAGGTGATTGGTGATGATCCTTATGTGCATCAGTCACGCATTAACTACAAGCCGGGGTTCGCCGGTAAGGGCTTTAACTGGCACTCGGATTTTGAGACCTGGCACGCTGAGGATGGTATGCCCGGCATGCATGCAGTGAGTGCGTCCTTGATCCTGACCGATAATCACGAATTTAACGGCCCGCTGATGCTGATTCCTGGCTCGCACAAGAAGTTTGTGCCCTGCATAGGGGAGACGCCAATGGATAACCATAAGCGTTCGTTGAAAGCGCAGGAAGTGGGCGTGCCAAGCCCTGAGGCACTCACTGAGCTGGTTGCCGAGCACGGTATTGAAGCGCCGAAAGGTAAGGCCGGTGGGCTATTGCTGTTTGATTGCAATACACTGCATGCCTCAAACGCTAACTTGTCGCCGGACCCGCGCAGTAACGTGTTCTTCGTCTTTAACCGCCCCGATAATCGCTGCCGCGAGCCATATGCGGCCCCGCAGCAGCGTCCGGACTTTCTGGCCCATGACCCAGGCCAAGAGTGGCGAGTCGATAAGTGATTGGGAGGATGAACGATAACCTCGTATTAGGTTGTGGAACATGCACATAGGTAGGGTAAACTGTTGCGTCTGTTGTTAAGAACGCGGCACGTATAATGAGAAGGAGAGTACCCGCCATGCGTCTTGTTCCACAATTTACTGACGGTCAGGCATTTCCCCATGCATTGGGCAAAGTCGTATGCGTTGGCCGCAACTATGCTGATCACGCGAAAGAGCTGGATAATCCCGTTCCCAGCGAGCCGCTGTTATTTATTAAGCCTGCGACGAGTGTCGTGGATATAGAGCAGCCGCTGAGCCCGCCTTTTTCTCAAGGCGATGTACACTACGAAACCGAACTGGCCCTGTTAGTTGGGGAAACCCTCACCCACGCGACGCCGGATGAAGCGGAACGTGCGATTGTGGGTATTGGTTTAGCGCTTGATTTAACGCTACGCGATGTACAAACGAAGCTGAAAGAGAAGGGCCACCCGTGGGAGATCGCCAAGGGTTTTGATGGGTCTTGCCCGCTATCCAGATTCCTGCCGCTAAGCCGAGTACCCAACTGGAATGCGCTGGCCTTTACGCTGGAGGTTGATGGTGAAGCGCGCCAGCATGGGGAAGGTTCGGATATGATCTTTGCGATTCCCTCGCTGGTCGCGGAAATGAGCCGTCATTTCACGCTTGAGCCGGGCGATGTCATTTTAACCGGCACCCCCGCCGGTGTCGGTGAGTTAACTCGAGGCACATCACTGCGCTTAACGCTGACCGGCGGTCTGGAAGTGACAACCACTGTTACTGAATAAGCCAGCGTTGCATAGTGAAAGCGCCCCTTGGTCTTCCAGGGGGGACGCTTTCTATTGGTGCTGAAAAGTAAGGCAAAAAAGTAAGGCGATAGCGTTACTCTAAATACGTATAGCCTTCCAGTCCTTCGTGCAGGCTTGCCGCAAAGCTTTCCTGCTCTTGCTCTGAGAAATCGCTATTGACGATCTGCTCAGTCAGCTTTTGCATAAGTTCCTTGGCGTCAAAGTTGACGTAGGCCAGTACATCGGCAACGGTGTCACCCGCCAGCGGATTGGAAAGCACCCACTCGCCGTGCTCGTTTAATGCGGCGTCAACCGAGTCGGTATCGCCGAACAGGTTATGCAAGTCACCCAGAATTTCTTGATACGCCCCCACCAGGAAAAAGCCTAGCCAGCGCTCATCTTCCGAGGGCCATTCGGGAAGGGGCAGGGTGCTTTCTACACCTTGTCCATCAACGTAGCTGTCGATACGTCCGTCTGAATCGCAGGTAATATCTTGAATGACAGCACGGCGCGTTGGGGTTTGATTCAACCCGCTTAATGGCAGTACCGGGAAGATCTGCTCAATGCCCCACACATCAGGCACCGACTGGAACAGCGAGAAGTTAACAAATAGCTTGTCAGCCAGCTTCTCGGCCAGCTCGTCCATAATTTCGCGGTGTGCACGATTACGAGTATCCAGCTGGCTGCGCAAACGCGCACAGGCGGCCAAATACAGGCGCTCGCCTTCGGCACGGGCATTGATATCGCTCAGGCCCAGCACAAACCTGTCCTGTAACTCGCTTACTGCCTGCAAGAGGTCATGCCAGGCCTCGACCAGCATGCGCGGCTCCTGAGGCGTGGCAAGCTGGTCGAACACGCGCCACAGGGCATCAACCTGTATATCGTCCTGAGGCGCCTTCTCGGGCGGCGTATCATCAATGCGCTCTTCGCCAATCACGTTGGTAATAAGCACCGCGTGATGGGCCGTCAATGCTCGGCCCGATTCGCTGATTAAATGGGGCTGAGGTAAATGGGACTCTTCGCACAGCTGAGCAAAGGCGCTCACCACGTTACGGGCATATTCACGCATCGAGTAGTTGGCAGAGCAGTAACTGCGCGAGCGAGTGCCTTCATAGTCAATGCCCAAGCCGCCGCCCACATCGACCGTATCAATGGGCGCACCCAGAGTGATGAGGTTTTCATAAAAACGGGCGCACTCACGCAGGCCGCGCTGAATGTCGCGAATATTGGCGATCTGCGAGCCCAAGTGGAAATGCACCAGCTGCAGGCTTGCCAAGGCGTCCTGGGCGCGCAGCGTTTCCACCACCTCCAGAATTTGGCTGGCAGTCAGGCCGAACTTGGATTTTTCACCGCCGGTGTTCTGCCACTTGCCCTTGCCCACCGAGGCAAGCCGGGCGCGCAGGCCAATACGTGGAGTGACGTCAAGCTCCCGGGCCTCTTCCATGATCATCGCAAGCTCTGAGAGCTTTTCCACGACCAGGTAAACACGGTGGCCAAGCTTCTCACCCAGCAGGGCAAGACGCACGTACTCACGGTCCTTGTAACCGTTACACACGATCAGCGATGACCCGCCGCCCGAGAGAGCAAGCACGGCAAGAAGCTCGGGCTTGCTGCCCGCTTCCAGGCCTACTCGGCCATTACCGCGCTCGGAAGTCGCCAGAATTTCCTCGACCACGCGGCGCTGTTGGTTAACCTTAATGGGATAAACTGCGGTGTAGCCGCCCTGGTAGTCAATATCACTCATGGCGGCATCAAAAGCGCCGCACAGCTGTTCAACCCGGTCGTGCAGAATATCGCTAAAGCGCACCAGAACAGGCAAGCGTAGGCCCGCCTCCTGCAACTGAATAACCAGCTCACGCAGGGGCAGGGTAGGGCCTTCGGCGTCGCTGCCCAAGGGGCGCACCAGCGCTTGGCCGTGGTCGTCTACATCAAAGTAGCCGCTGCCCCATTGGTCGATATTCCATGTGCGGCGAGCACTTAGTGCTGACCCACTTTGCGTTGCACTCATAAGTCAGCCTCAGGAAGAGGTAAGGCGCCATACGCAATGCGCGCGTTTAAGATGGTATGAAAACGCTCGGGGTCGTGAGGTGTTAAATCGTGAGCCGGTGGGTCAACGTAGACGACCAGCAGGCGCGATAACCAATAGCGTAGCGCCGTCATGCGCAGCATTATCGGCCATACGTCACGCTCCTCGTGGGTGAGTGGTCGGCGTGCCAGGTAAGCCCCCAGCAAGGCATTATAGCGCTCTGCATTGAGCGTGCCGTCTTCATTTGATGCCCAATCGTTAATCACGATGGCGAGATCAAACAGTAGGTCACCAGTACAGCCATTATAAAAATCAATGATGCCGCCAAGCTGGTCGCCATCGAACAGCGTGTTGTCACGAAACAGGTCACCATGGATAGCCCCTTGGGGTAGCTTGGCGTACTGACTGAAGGCGCTTTCAAAATCCTCGACTTCGTTTTTCATTAATGCCTGATCATCAGGGCTTAAGTACGCCAATACTTTATGGTGCATGGCCTGTAGCCAGTGCAAGTCGCGGGGGTTCGGGCGATGGCCGGAGAAGTGCTGTGAGATTACATGCAAACGCCCCAGCGTATCCCCAAGCGCCCGGCACTGCGCCAGGTTAGGGGCGACGGGATGACGGCCCGGCATACGCGGAAATAGCAGGGCCGGTTTATCCGCCAGGCTGTGCAGTGCAATGCCATCGCGGTCATGAACCGGGCCTGGCACTGGCAAACGGTGTTCATCCAGGTAGTCCAGCAGGTCGACGAAGAACGGCAGCTCTTCATGTTCACCTTGTTCAAACAGGGTGAGCACCAGTTCTCGGCGCTGCGTGGTAACAAAAAACGTTGAATTTTCGGTGCCGCCCGCGACTCCTTGCAGAGACACAAAGCCACCAACATCAAAGTTGTCTAAAAACGTAGCGACCTGTGCGTCGCTAAGCGGGGTGAATACAGCCATGAAAGTCTCGCCCAGGTTGCTAAGCTGATTATTGTAGCGGCTTGCTGGCTGAGTTGGCAGCGTTGTTAAGCGCTTAAGCGTATTTGTATCCACCAGTTTATTTCAGCCGCTGGCGCTTAGCGCGTATCATGACCCTATACTTTTTTTGCAATGGATATTGGTTATGGCCCGTGCCCCGATCGTGCTCGTCGATGGTTCCTCGTACTTGTATCGTGCCTTCCACGCGCTGCCGCCGTTAACAACCTCTAATGGCCAACCGACGGGAGCCGTTAAGGGCGTGCTGAACATGCTCAAACGGCTCATAAAGGATTATCCGCAAAGCCCGATGGCGGTGGTGTTTGATGCGCCGGGCAAAACCTTCCGTGATGAGCTTTACGAGGACTACAAGGCGCATCGCCCACCGATGCCGGATGATTTACGCAGCCAGGTTGCCCTACTGCATGCCTGCGTAAAGGCGCTTGGCTTGCCGCTTTTATGCATTGACGGTGTGGAGGCGGATGACGTGATAGGTACGTTAGCGCACCGTGCCACGCAGGCGGGTCGGGATGCAGTGATCTCCACCGGCGATAAGGATATGGCGCAGCTGGTGAATGCGCATATCACGCTGGTTAATACCATGAAAGATGAAACCCTGGATGAGGCTGGTGTGGAAGGCAAGTTTGGTTTGCCGCCTGCTCTGATTATCGATTACCTCGCCTTGATGGGCGATAAGGTCGATAATATCCCGGGCGTGCCGGGCGTGGGCGAAAAAACCGCCTTGGGACTGCTGCAGGGAATGGGCGGCGGGCTGGACACCATTTACGGGGATTTAGAGCGGGTTAAAACGCTCTCGTTTCGTGGGGCCAAAACGTTATCCAAAAAGCTTGAAGAGCACCGGGAGCAGGCCTATCTCTCCTATCAGCTTGCCACCATCAAAGTCGACTGCGATCTGCCGGTTGGGCTGGATAATTTAGATATTGCGCACCCGGATCGCGAACAGCTGGTTGCGCTTTATAAAGAGCTTGAATTCAGGCAGTGGCTGGCTGAACTGCTGGAGGGAAAAGATGAAGGCGTGGATGACGTAAAAGGCGGTGAACCGGTACCTGAGAATGCTGAGGAAACCAGTGATGCGCAGTCAGCCAGCCCTCAAGAGCGCCAGGACCATGTCATCGTTGAGCAACGCGAACTGGACGCTTGGCTCAAGCGCTTAAAAAGCGCCAAGCGGTTCTGTTTTGATCTGGAAACGACCAGCCTGAATTACATGGAAGCCGAAATTGTGGGAATTGGCCTGGCGCTCGACGCCGGTGAGGCGGCCTATATTCCGCTGGCCCACGACTATTTGGATGCTCCCGCTCAGTTGGATAGAGCCCAGGTTTTAGCGGCGCTTAAGCCGCTGTTCGAAGATCAAAAGACCATCAAGATTGGCCAGAATCTCAAGTACGATATTTCTGTATTGGCCAACTACGACATTATCGTTGCTGGAACGCTGGCCGATACCATGCTGGCCTCTTATGTACTGAATTCCACGGCGACGCGCCACGACATGGATTCGCTGGCACTTAAGTACCTGGGCGAGAAAACCACCTCGTTTGAAGAGATCGCTGGTAAAGGCGCCAAGCAGCTGACCTTCAACCAGATAGCGTTAGAGCAGGCAGCACCTTATGCCTGTGAAGATGTGGATATTACCCTGCGCTTGTACGATGTGTTGCGCCCGCAGGTAGATAAAGAGGGGCGCCTGGCCCAGGTGCTGGATCACCTGGAGCTGCCGCTGATCAAGGTGATTTCCCGCATTGAGCGTAACGGCGTGGCGATAGATGCTGAGCGCTTACACGCGCAGAGCCAACAGCTGGATAAGCGCATTCGTGAACTGGAAATTGAAGCGTTTGACTTGGCCGGGCGTGAGTTTAATCTTGGCTCGCCCAAGCAGTTAGGCGAAATTCTGTTTAATGAGCTGAAGATCCCTGTTCTCAAGAAAACACCCAAAGGCGCGCCGTCAACGGCCGAAGCGGTGCTTGAGGAGCTGGCGCTGGATTACCCGCTGCCCAAGGTCATCATGGAGCATCGCGGGCTTTCCAAGTTGAAGTCCACCTACACCGATAAGCTGCCGCGCTTGATCAACAAGGCAAATAACCGGGTACACACCAGTTATCACCAGGCGGTCACCGCCACCGGTCGTCTCTCTTCATCGGACCCGAACCTGCAGAACATCCCCATTCGCACCGAAGAGGGGCGCAAGATTCGTCAGGCGTTCATTGCCCGGCCCGGCTATCGCATTGTTGCCGCTGACTACTCGCAGATCGAGCTGCGCATCATGGCGCACCTTTCAGAAGACAAGGGCCTGCTGGAAGCGTTTGCCGAGAATCGCGATATCCACACGGCCACTGCCGCGGAAGTCTTCGGCACCGCGCTGGACAAAGTGTCCAGTGATCAGCGGCGTAGTGCTAAAGCGATTAACTTCGGGCTGATTTACGGTATGAGCGCGTGGGGCCTTGCGCGCCAGCTGCATATCGAGCGCAATCAGGCGCAAACCTATATCGACCGCTACTTTGACCGCTACCCAGGCGTGGCTCGCTATATGGACCGGATTCGCACCCAGGCCGCGGAAGATGGGTTTGTGGAAACCGTGCTGGGGCGCCGCCTGTACCTGCCGGAAATCCACTCGCAAAACCGCAACCGCCGTCAGGGCGCTGAGCGTACCGCGATCAACGCGCCCATGCAGGGCACCGCCGCGGATATCATCAAACAGGCCATGATCGACGTGGACGCTTGGCTTGCAGAGGGCGAGTTCGATGCGCTGATGGTCATGCAAGTACATGATGAACTGGTGTTTGAGGTGAAAGAAGAGCAGGTGGAAGCGTTTATTGGTGAAGTGCAAACGCGTATGCAAGCCGCCGCCGAGCTTAAAGTACCGCTGATTGTTGAAGCCGAAAGCGGGGTTAATTGGGATGAAGCGCATTAAAAAGTAAATAGTGCTCACATGAAAACGGCCCGCCAAATGGCGGGCCGTTTTGTATGCGTGGGGAGGGCTTAGCGCCAGCCGACGCGGTCAAAAATACGAATGGCTTCGGGGTTATTCTCACCCAGCACATTAATATTCAGCTCATCCTTTTTGAAGTCACCCCATGACTCTAATACCGGGTCTTTCTTGACACCGTCGACGACCGGGAACTCATAGTTACGCTCGGCGAAGATTTCCTGGGCGCCGTCAGATGATAAGAACTCCAGGAATTTAATGCCGTTTTCCGGGTTTTGCGCATTGGCTACCAGGCCTGCACCGCCAACGTTAACGTGGGTGCCACGGTCGTTCTGGTTGGGGAAAATTACTCCCACCTTGCGCGCTGCTTCACGGTCAGACTCGTTGTCGGAATGGAGCATGCGAACATAGTAGTAGTGGTTGGCAACGGCCAAGTTACACTCGCCACTGGCGACCCCAAGAATCTGGTCGGTATCACCACCTTCCGGGTTACGTGCCAGGTTGTTAACCACGCCCTGGGCCCACTCTTCTGCACCCTCTTCACCGTGATGCTCAATCATGGAGGCAAGCAGCGACTGGTTATAGATGTTGTTGGAGGAGCGAATGCACAACTGGCCTTCAAACCGAGGATCGGCTAAATCTTCGTAGCTTTCGATCTGGCTGGGGTCGAAGTTATCGCGGTTATAGAAAATTACCCGTGCACGCTGGCTAAAGCCAAACCATAAATTGTCAGGCTGGCGCATTGACTCCGGCAGACGCTCGCTCAGTACCTCAGAATCCACGCTTTGGAACAGGCCGTCCTGCTCGGCGCGCCATAAACGGCCCGCATCGACCGTCAGCATGACGTCGGCGGGGCTGGCAATGCCCTCACGCTGCATGCGCTCCATCAGTTGGTCGGAGTCGCCTTCCAGAACGTTCACTTCGATGCCCGTCTCGTCGGTGAACGCTTTATAGAGGATTTCATCCGAATCGTAGTGGCGGGCAGAGTAAATGTTAACCGCATCGGCAAGTGCTGTACTTGATACAGCAGCGCCCGCAAGAATGGCGGCGATAGAGACTGAAAGACGTGTTGTTTTCATATAGTTAGCGTCCTAAATGATTATGAGAATAAGTTGCATTAAGTTTTAGTATTGAATACTTTCGCAGTACCCGCGTCAAGGGAAAAAAGAACAAGGTGTTCGTGGTTGTGCAACCCTGCGTGCATATCAAGCGAATGAAAAATACAATGGTGTTGATATTCAACGCAGCCTGCCTAGCAGCACGCCAAAAGTGCTGGCTAAGTGAGACGCTGATTAAATGAGGTAATGGTGACATTATGGCAGTAACCGTATCAGCTCCCGATAACGCCACGTTACAGGCGCTTTCGCTACACGATGTCCACCATACGTATGCAGCAAACCAAGTGGTGAAAGGTGTCTCGTTAGAGATTTCCCCTGGAGAAGTCGTGTGCCTGCTGGGGCCATCGGGATGCGGTAAAACCACGCTATTACGTATTGCCGCAGGGCTGGAAGCCCTTCAACAAGGTAGCGTTAGCCTGGAAGGGCAGGCCGTCGCATCACCTGGCCAGCGTCACCTTCCGCCGGAAAAGCGTAATGTCGGCCTGGCATTTCAGGACTCGGCGCTTTTCCCTCACTTAAGTGTGCTGGAAAACGTCACCTTTGGGCTCAAACAGATGCCCGCGCGCCAGCGCCGCGAACGCGCGATGGAGCTGTTGACTCAGTTGGGGATGGCGGATTACATCGATACCTACCCGCACATGCTGTCTGGCGGGCAACAGCAGCGCGTCGCCTTGGCCCGGGCGCTTGCGCCAACACCCAAGTTGATGCTACTCGACGAACCCTTTTCAAGCCTGGATGCACGGCTGCGTGACCGCATTCGTGACGATACGCTGCACGTGTTGAAGAAGCTTGGGTCAGCCACGTTACTGGTGACCCACGACCCGGAAGAAGCCATGTTTATGGCCGACCGAATTGCCCTCATGCGCGATGGCCGAATTATTCAAACGGGCACGCCGCGCGAGCTTTATTGCACGCCGGTCGACCCGTTTGTGGTGACCTTTTTTGGTGAAGTAAATGAACTCAGCGGCACGGTTAAGCAGGGCCGTGTGCAGACTCCGGTAGGTGAAATAGATGCCAGCTGGCTGCCCGAAGGCAGTAAGGCGCGGATTATGATTCGCCCTGAGGCGCTGCGGCTTCAGGAACGCGACTTGCCCGCAGCCGCCCACCGCCATAGCCACGTGGTCATGGCAAAGCTACTCGGGCGTTCTAGCCTCATTCATTTGTGCGCCCACGGGGCTGATGGCCAGGAGGCGCATCTACATGCCCGCGTGCCCGGCGTCTTTCTACCCCAGGAGGGCCAGCCGATTGATATCGACCTGGACCACTCTCAGGTGTTTGTTTTTCAGGATGAAGCCTAGGTAGACTTATTGAGCATGGCTGCCGGGCCGCGCCCGGCGCATGGCCAGGCTAAGCAGAATCACCGGCAAGATGCCGACCACCACAATAGCCAGCGACGCGGTGGAGGCCTCAGCCAAGCGCTCATCAGATGCCAGGCTATAAGCACGCACCGCCAGGGTGTCGAAGTTGAACGGCCGTAGGATAATCGTCGCGGGCAGCTCCTTCATTACATCCACAAACACGAGAATTCCGGCGGCCAGCAGGCTGCTACGCATCAGCGGCGTATGAATACGGCGCAGCGTGCCACCTGCGGTTTGGCCCAAAGTGCGCGAGGCGGCGTCCATATTGGGGGTAACTTTGCCCAGGCTTGCCTCAACCGCATTAAACGACACGGCCAAAAAGCGCACGACATAGGCATAAATTAAAATAAACGCTGAGCCGCTAAACACCAGGCCGATAATTTTTCCGTAGTGGGCGTGTAGCCACGTATTCAGCGTGCTATCCAGCCAGGCAAAGGGAATCAAGATACCTACCGCGACCACCGAGCCGGGAATGGCATAGCCCATCGCGGCGATTCGGGTAAATAGCCGGGCCCCGGGTGAGTTATGTAGCCTGACGCTATAACTCAACAGCACCGCCAGGCCCACGGCAATCAGCGCCGCGACCATGGCAAGGCTTAAGCTGTTGGTAGCGAAGCGGATAAAGCGCGTGCCCAGCAGGGCGTCGCCCTGCTGAATGGCAAGGTTCAGCAAAATGCCGCTGGGCAATAAAAAACCAATCACAATAGGCAGCAAGCAGGCGAGCGTTGCGCCGAGGGCGCGCCAACCGTGCAGGCGATACTCGGGCAACTGCTGGTAGCGGTTGGTGGTATGAAAATAGCGCCGCTTCCCGCGCGAGAAGCGCTCTAGCAGCACCAGTACAATCACGAATGTCAGCAAACAGGCGGCTAGCTGAGCGGCTGCCACGGGCTCGCCCAGCCCAAACCAGGTGCGGTAAATGCCGGTGGTAAAGGTATCCACGCCAAAAAACTGCACCGCGCCAAACTCGTTGAGGGTTTCCATCAGCACCAGCGAAACGCCACCCACCAGGGCGGGGCGCGCCAGCGGCAGGGCAACGCTTGCAAACAGATGCCAGGGGCCGCGACCCAGCGTGCGCCCTACATCGAGTACGCATACCGATTGCTCAAGAAAGGAGGCGCGGGCGAGCAAATAAACGTAGGGATACAGCACAAACGTGATCAGCGTCGCGGCGCCGCCTAACGAGCGCACGTTGGGGAAATAGTAGTCGCCGTATTGCCAGTCAAACCACCCGCGCAGCGCACTCTGTAGCGGCCCCGCCACCTGCAAAAAATCCGTGTAAGCGTAGGCGATGACATAGGTCGGCACCGCCAGCGGTAATAAAAGTGCCCACTCGAAGATTCGTTTGCCTGGGAAGCGACACATCACCACCAGCCAGGCGCTACCGGCGCCCAGGATTAACGTGCCCAGCCCCACCCAGAGCACAAGCCAAAAGGTATTCGACAGATAGCGGCTCAACACGGTGCTCGCCAGGTGCTGCCAGACGCCTTCCGTCGGCACAAAGATATAGCTCAAGACAACCAGAATCGGCAATGCCACCGTCAGCGCAATCAAGAACAACGCACATGACCAGGGTGTGAGTGATAGCCTAAAACGGGATATACCGTCAGCGAGTAGCGCCAATCGTGAACGGCGAGCGGGAATGGGCACGTCGTTGTCTCCTAAGACGAGGCTGGCAGGCTGACTCGTCAATGCGAAAAAATAACAGCTGTAAATGGTATCACTTGAGTGAAGGAGTGTGGCTCATCAATATCGAGCAATGTCTGTTGAATAGGCAAAAAATCCGGCATCCAATGAAGAATACCGGATTTTCTTAGAGTCTTCGGTCATAACCGAACAGCATTACGCCTAAGAGCGGGGTGGCCGGTTAATAGCCGACCATCAAGCTGGGTAAGCCTGTGACGAGCCAGGGGAAAGAGGCCATCAGCAAGCAGGCCAACAGGATAAGCGCCACAAACGGCACCACGGCTTTATACAGATCGACAATCTCCACACCGGGCGGAGCTACGCCTTTCAGGTAGAACAGGGCATAGCCAAACGGTGGGGTAAGAAACGAAGTTTGCAGCACCACAGCCACCATGACGACAAACCACAGCGGATCAATGCCCATCTGCTGGATGATCGGCAGCATGATGGGAAAGCTCAGCAGTACGATGCCGGTCCAGTCCAGGAACATACCCAGCACAAATACCAGCAGCAGCATCATGATCAACGCGCCGGTATTGCCGCCGGGCATGGCCAGCAGCAGATCCTGAATAACCTGCATGCCGCCACCGCGCGAGAACACGCCGGTAAACGCGGTCGCGCCGACCAGCACCAGCATTACCATGGTGGTGGTTTTACCCGCCTCCAACAGCGTTCTAAAGCAAGTGGATAGCCTCCTGTCACCAAAGATTAAAAACAAAATGAATGCGATAAAAACGCCAATTGCTGAGGCTTCTGTGGCGGTGGCAATCCCGGTAAACAGCGCGCCAAGTACCCCAAGGATTAGCGACATGGGCGGCACCACGTACTTGCCCAGCATGATTAAAAGCTGCCGGGTGCTAACTTCCGCGCGTTCCTCCTTGGGCACTGGCGGGCCGTAAGACGGTTTAAAGTGGCAGATCAGCAGTACGTAAAGTGCATACATAGCGCCCAGCATTAACCCTGGCACCATGGCGCCCGCAAACAGTGCACCTACCGATACCGGCGAGTAGCTGGCCATCAGGATCAGCATGATGCTGGGCGGAATCAAAATGCCCAAACAGCCACTGGCCATGATTACGCCTGCGCTTAGCTCCTTGTTATAGCCGTACTTGAGCATCGGCACTAAGGCGATCATACCCATTACCGCAATGGACGCGCCAACAATGCCGGTCGTCGCGGCCAAGAGTACCGAAACAATTACCACGGTCAGCGCCAATCCGCCACGTAGGTTGGCCAGCAGCAGGCGCATGGCATCAAACATTCGCTCGGTAACCCCGGAGTCGTTTAGAAAGCGCGCCATGAGTATAAAAAGCGGTATCGCCACGAGTACGTAGTTATCCATGGCGTTACCATAGATATTATTGATCAGCGTGCCCAACACCCGCTCTCCGGGGCCTAAAAACGCGCCAATCACTGCTACACCACCTAACACAAATGCCAGTGGGTGGCCCATGAAAAGTCCCACTAGCAGGCCGCCAAACATCACCAGGGCGAGTAATTCAGGACTCAGGTTCATGCCGGAGCCTCCTGACGCAACTGTATAATAGCGCGCAGTACAATAGCGATGGCCTGCAGGAGCAGCAGCACTGCCGCCAGCACAATCACGCCTTTAATGGGATACACCGGAATCGACACCATGCCGTAGGTGGTTTCGCCGCGGCTAAAAGCGCGCTCGAAAAACAGCCATCCGTACTTGAGCAGCATCCAGATAAAGGGCACAAAGAAAATCAAATACCCGAATAGAGTGAGCAGCGCCTGCTTTTTGCGCGATAACAGGCGCTTTAAAACGTCGACTTCTACATGAACGTGGTGGCGCAGACCATAAGCCGCCATCAGCATGAAGTGCGCCCCAAACAGCATTTTGGTGATATCAAATGCCCAGTCGCTGGGTCGGCCAAACAGGAAGCGCGAGGTAATGTCATAAAGCACGATAAGGGTAATGACGGCGATCAAGGGGGCTATCAGGCGTCCAAAGGCTTCGTTAATCGTATCAATGGCCTGGGCAATCGCATTCATGAAAGATCTCCGATCAGCACAACAAACGCCCCGGCATGGCCGAGGCGAAACATGAGCGCCTTACAGGCAGGCTTCGATCTCTTCCAATGACGGCAAATTATCCATGGTTCGGCTCATGTTGAAGGGGGCGGAAACGTCACGCCATGTCGCATAATCCTGCAAATAGGTAATCATGGAGTGATAGACCTTGGCATGATCGGGATTTTCACAGGCGCCTTGCACGATCACCTGATTGGTCACTTCCTGAATGCGTGCAAGATCTTCTTCTGAAAACTGGTTAATGGTCACCCCAGCATCAATAAACTGCTGGGTAGCCGCGTTGGACTCAAATTCAGACCAGGCCAGCGACCAAGCCATTGTGGCATCCGCGGCGATACGTAATTTCTCTTGGGTTTCCTCGGAAAGTGCATCCCAAGCATCTTTATTAATCATTACGCCAAAGACGCTGGCCGACTGATGCCAGCCCGGCGTGGCCCAGTTATCGGCGACTTCGGCGAAGCCTGCATTGTAGTCAACACCGGGTGTTGAGAACTCACCAGCGTCAATCACTCCGCGCTCTATCGCCTGGTAAATTTCGCCCCCTGCAAGCGTTACTTGAGAGCCACCCAGCTGTTCCAGTACGCGCCCTTGGTCACGGCCTGAAAGACGCAAACGCTTGCCCTCAAGGTCAGCAATACTTGCAATGGGGGTACGGCCCATAAATCCGGACTCGTTGTTAGTAATACCGTAGGGCAGATACATCATGTTGAACTGGCCATAAATATCTTCATAGAGTTCACGCCCGCCCCATTGCTGAATCCAGTTAAGGTAATCAACGCCGTTAAATAGGCTTGTAGTAGTGGCTAGTGGTGAAAAAGCAGGATTTAAGCCTGCCCAGTAACCTGGCCAATCGCCTGCAGCTTCTATGCTGCCGGTTTCAGTCGCATCAAACACTTCGGTGCCAGGCATCAGAGTGCCTCCGGCCCGGAAACTAATTTGTAGTTCATCACCTGCCAATTTATTCACCAGCTCAACCCAATGCTGGTCAATCTTGATGAGATCAAGGTTGTCAGGCCATGTGGAAGTCATTGTCCACTGCTCTTGTGCTTGTGCTGTCGTAGCGAGTGCGGCTAACGTCACGCTTGCCGCCAGACTGGTAAGGCTGAATCGAGTGATCATTTTCATGTTATTTTTCCTGGTTGGCATAAGGCATTGTTAGTATTTGTTACCGTGATGCAGGAAAGCGTAGCTAAGAAGTTGACGCGTACGTAAAGTGGCGATGCTTCAAGAGTAAGTTAGCATACTCTCCCCGCTGCGGCGCAATATCAGTAAGCCAAGTAAATAAACACTAAATTTTTCGATTATTAAGACAATATTTAATTTTAAATCAATTGCTTGCTGTTCTTGTTTCACATTTTTGTAAAACGTGTTGAGGCTATAAACGTTGAAAATAGATATTTTGCTCAACCAAAGTCTTAACCAAGGGGCGTGTGCCAGGAGTCGCGATGCTAGGGTTGTCATCGCCAGCCAGATTGACGAGAACGTTAAGCATGATTAGTGAGCGGCCAGTTCAAACGCTAGTTGCCCATTCCAGGCGGCTGGAGAGGAGGCGTTGGCGTCAACTGGTATGGCTAACCGGTAGGCCTTGCGAATGCCGTGCCCACGCGCATCGGCTGTGGCAGGCTGCTAACTGGACAGCACCTTTATGGGTCGCTCATCAGGCCGATGATGTGCCCGTTGCGCCCTGGATAACGCCCCGTAAGGCGCGCACGCGTTTAGGTGCAGAGCATCAGCTCATCGTGCTGGATGCCAGTGGCGAGGCGGGCTTTGATCCTGACGCGCTAGGCGCGCTGGCAGGCACGTTGACAGCGGGAGGCTTGCTGGTGCTTATTACTCCCAAGCCTTGGGGCCGTCATCCGGACCCGGATTACGCGCGTTTTGCTGACCACCCTTGGCACTGGGAGCAGTTAACGTCGCACTATCTGGCGCGATTGGCTCGCCTGCTTTATGAGCGTACAGATGTCATCCCTTGGCATGCCCCTGGAGTGCCAAAGCTTCCCCGTTTACCCGCCAGCACGAATTGTCCACAGAGCGTTAGCGATAGCGCGTGTCTCACGGCGGATCAATCGGCTATCGTTGCCCAGCTTGTACGTTTGAAGCGCCGCCGCCCAGTGGTGATTACCGCTGATCGTGGGCGGGGTAAAAGTGCCGCGCTTGGGATCGCTTGCGCACGCCTTTTAGAAAATGGAACCTCGAATATCATTGTGACAGCTCCCAGGTTAAGCGCCGTGGAGAGTCTGTTCGCTCGGCTTGAAGCCCTGTGCCCTGACGGAGCGCGCATCGCCCCAGGGCGCTTTCAACTCGCAGATAACCGCGAGCTGAGCTTTTTGCCCCCGGATGTACTGACCGAGCACGTTGCGGCCAAACAGTTGGGAGGCGATGGCAGCTATTTAATGGTGGATGAAGCCGCGGCGATTCCTGCTGCCTTGTTAGGCCAGTGGCTGGCGGCGTTTCCGCGTATTGCGTTTGCGACCACCGTTGATGGCTACGAAGGTTCAGGGCGAGGGTTTGCCTTGCGCTTTAAAGACGTATTGACCCGGCTGACGCCGCAATGGAAAGCCTTGACGCTGGACACCCCCATTCGCTGGAGTGCCGGTGATCCTCTTGAAGCCGCGATCAACCGGTTGCTGCTACTCAAGGCGCCTTTGCCAGCCTTGGGGCAACGTGACAATTACGCGGATAACTCATATACACTCGAACGTGCCTGCCTTGCCCAGGAGGAAGCTGCTCTTGAAGCGCTGTTTGGCCTGTTGGTGCAGTCTCACTACCGGACCTCTCCAAGTGACGTGCGTCAGCTGTTAGACGGACCCGGAACCACGCTGCGTCTACTGGGGCACAAACATGCCCCTCAAGCGGTTCTGGTGGCACGAGAAGAGGGCGGTTTTGATGCCTCGCTTGCCGAGCAAGTCGCACGGGGCGAGCGCCGCCCGCAAGGGCATTTGATGGCGCAGTCGCTGGCCGCCCACATGGGCAGCCGTACAGCACTGACCGCCCGTTGGCGGCGTGTCGTGCGTATCGCCACTCATCCAGAGCGCCGCCGGGAAGGCCTGGGGCAACAGCTTATTGCCGAGGATGTTCAGGAGGCCGCGCAGCAAGGCATTGCGCTTTATGGCGCCACCTTCGGCGCCGAAGCGTCGCTACTACGCTTCTGGCTTGCCCAAGGGTTTCAGCCCGTGCGGCTGGGCATCACCCGTGAAGCGGCTACCGGGGAATTTGCGGTGATGGTTGCCAAAGCGCTGAACGTTGAGGGGCGCGCGGTACTGCATTCGTTAACGGCAGGGTTCAGCGCAGCGCTGCCCAGCTTGCTGGCCTTTGAATTAACCACGCTGCCCGCCGAGGTAGTCACACTGTTACTACGCGGGCTGCCTTCTGCACCGCTAACCGCAAAGGAGCGCCAAGCCATCAACGATGTCGCCTATGCGCATCGTGACCCGGCGCTGGCGCGACCTGCGCTACAAGCACTGGCGCGAGAAGCCAGCCACGTGCCCTCATCAGGCATGGCAACCGCGCATCACCAACTGGCGGCGTGGGCCTTTCAAAACCAACCTTTAGCCGCTGCGCATAATGCGTCCGTTCGTGCACTACGCCAAGCGGTGGGGCAGGTGGCGTCAATGCATGCTTTTCCCTCGTCGCCTTGAGGAGTAAAGTGGGTCGGTTACCGATAATGAAGAGCTTTTATGAACGCACATTTAGACGCGTTAACGCCGCCTATCGTTTGGCGCCATTTTCGTACGCTGTGTAATACGCCGCGCCCTTCTGGCCAGGAAGCTGCGTTGGTCGCGATACTAGAAGCCTGGGCCGATGCTCAAGGGCTTGCTCACGACCGCGATAGTTTTGGCAATTTACGCATTTGTAAGCCGGCATCACCTGGCTGCGAACACGCCCCTGGGGTTATTTTGCAGGGCCATCTGGATATGGTGGCCCAGGCCAATGCAGATAGCACCCATGATTTTTCGCGTGATCCAATAAGCACCTATGTAGCCGATGGCTGGTTGCACGCCGATGGCACAACGCTTGGTGCGGACAACGGAATGGGCGTAGCGGCTATTCTTGCCGTACTTGAGGATGCAGAGCTTACCCATGGTCCGCTTGAAGCGCTGTTTACTCTGGAAGAAGAGACCTCAATGGGAGGCGCGCTGAACCTGGCAGAGAACTGGCTGAAAGGCTCATTGCTGCTTAACCTGGACAGTGAAGACCGCGGTGAAGTGTATATCGGCTGCGCGGGCGGTGGCGATGTGGTGGTGGATGCCCAGCTACCCGTTGCCAAGCTACGCGACGATGAGCAACTGGTCGAGATTGCACTGACAGGCCTTAAAGGCGGCCATTCAGGCATGGATATCCACAAGCCGCTGGGCAATGCCAATCGCCTGCTGGTGCGTGCGCTGCGTACCCTTGAAGGGTTTGATGGGCGGCTGGTTAGCTACCACGGCGGTACGCTGCGTAATGCGATTCCTCGTGAAGCGTTTGCTCAGCTGGCCTTGCCCGCTGACGAAGTGGATGCCGCCTTCGACGCGCTAAAAGCGCTGGAAAGTACCCTGCGTGCCGAGCTTGGCAGTGGCGATAGCGGTCTGGTGCTGACGGCAACGCGTGCGGTGAATAATGTGTCAGTAGACCCGCTAACCCTGGACGCCAGTGCCATGTTGGTGGCCGCGCTTCACGCAGCGCCCTGCGGCGTCGAGCGCATGAGCGCTGATGTGCCCGGTGTTGTTGAAACGTCCAATAATCTGGGCGTACTCAGCCTGGAAGAGGGGCGTTTGCATCTATGTGCGCTGGTACGCTCCTTGCACGATACCGCAATGATCGCTTTGGCCGACCGCTTTGAGGCACTGTTTGGGTTGATTGGCGCACGTGTCCGTGTCGAGAATAGCTACCCCGGTTGGGCGCCGAATCCTGGCAGTGCGCTGTTAGCGATTTTTAACAAACGCCATGCCGCGCTGTTTGGGAAAGAGCCCGCTGTTAAGGTCATTCATGCGGGGCTTGAGTGCGGCATTCTGGGCAGTAAATATCCCCACCTGGATATGATCTCGTTTGGCCCGCTGATTCGTGGAGCTCACTCCCCGGATGAGCGGGTGGAGCTTGCATCGGTCGATGAGTTCTGGCGTATGCTGCGCGCGTTGATGGAAGACCTCGCTCAGAAAGGCTAGTCTCAGCTAAACAAAAACGGCACCGCGAGGGTGCCGTTTTTGCATCTATCGCTAAGAAGAGCGCTTATCACTTACCGAGATAGGCGTTCAGCATCCAGATGGTTTTTTCCTGCTCGCGAATGTAGTCGCTGGCTAGTGAGGCTGTCCCTTCATCATCAGCGTCAGAGGCGAGTGAGAGCACTTCGCGTTGAAGCTCAATCAGGACCTGGTATCCTTTGATAATGCCGTTAACGCAGGCTTTGCCGTCGTGTACGTCTTTATCTTCCTGAATATGCGAAAGCGTGGCGTAGTCACTGTAGGCATGTACCGGCTTGTGACTCAGGGTGAGGATACGCTCGGCGACTTCATCTACCTTGGTCAGCAGGTCCGTGTAAAACTCTTCAAACTTGGCGTGTAGTTCAAAAAAGTCGCTACCCTTCACGTTCCAGTGGTAGCCGCGCACGTTCATGTAAAAAATCTGATAGTTCGCCAGCAGGTGGTTGAGTTTCTCGGCAAGCTGGCTGGCACTGCCTTCATGAAGGCCGATGCTATTGGTATCGGTCATGCTGTCTCTCCTTGTTGGAGCCGTGTAGCACGGCTATCAAATCGTTTGATTAGCATAAAACGCTGCTGGAACATTGCAAAACAGGTTTTTTGCATCGTACTCATAGCGTTACGACATTACCGTGACGGCAACACCGCCCGGTGTTAATAACTGGATATTAAAACGGACCATGTATCGACGTGGCTTTCACGAATGCTGCCTAACAACAGTAATGCTGCCGTTCGAGATGTTTTTCAAGGGGCCGCCGGGGTTAACCATAAACGAATAATTGTTTCACAGCGTGCCGCCAACAACTCGGCTGTTCTGGGTAAAGCCTGTTCCAGCGTCATGGGGCCATCGGCCAAGGCAAAGGCCGCGGTTACACCTTCATCAAGACAGGCTTGCCAGCCATCGCCCAGGCTGCCCGCTAAAATAACCACAGGTTTACCCAAGCGCTTGGCCGCACGGGAAACGCCAATGGGTGTTTTGCCCGACATGCTTTGCCCATCCAGGCGTCCCTCACCGGTAATGATCAGGTCAGCGTTATTGAGCAGAGTGGGCATATTCGCGTGCTGCATAATCAATTCGATGCCCGGTTTCAGTGTCGCGTTAAGAAACGCGCTGGCTGCAAACCCCATTCCGCCTGCGGCACCTGCGCCGGGCAGGTCTCGGTAGTCATGCGCCAACGCGCTGGCGCAAATGTCGGCAAAGCGGGCAAGCGCCAAGTCAAGCTGAGCTACCTCTTCAGGGGAGGCGCCTTTTTGAGGGCCAAATACCGCACTGGCGCCCCGTTCACCCAGCAGTGGGTTATCCACATCCACCGCTGCTTCCACGTTGAGTGAGGCCAAGCGTGGGTCCAGCCCAGAAATATCCAGCGATTCAAGGCCTGCAAGCGCAGCACCGCCTGGCGCAAGTGGCTTGCCATGTGCATCCTGAAACCTGGCGCCCAGGGCTTGTAGCATGCCAGCACCGCCATCGTTGGTGGCGCTTCCTCCTAGCAGTAGCAGTACGTTTTCGGCGCCCTGGTTAAGCGCTGCGAGAAATAACTCACCTACCCCAAAGGTGGAGGTTTGTAGCGCGTTGCGCTCTTGAGGGCTTAAGTGTTGTAATCCGCTGGCTTCTGCCAGTTCGATAAACGCGGTACGCTGTTCGCTAAGCCAACCCCAGGCGGCATCGCGGGGTCGTCCAAGTGCATCGTGAACCGTTTGATAGCACCGCTTGGCACCGGTTGCGGCAATTAATGCATCCAGACTTCCTTCGCCACCATCAGCCAACGGGCAGCAGTGTGTTTGCGCGTCGGGGACCGCACTACGTACGCCTTTAGCCATCGCCTTGGCTGCTAACTCAGCGCTTAGGGCGTCTTTAAAACTATCGGGGCAAAGCAGGATATTCATCGCACAATCTCCGCAAATGACGGTCTCTAATCTATTGTAATGATGAGAGGAGCTTAACGCGCTGCTTGCTGATAGACCAGTTGCTGATAGACCCGTTGTGATCATCGCTTGAGGATCTAACATGAAGTCGATACCGATTAGCTTAACCTGCCTGCTGGCGCTGGCTGGCTGCCAGGTGACGCCAGACCGTCTGCCCCAGGCCGAGCCTGCCCCCTCAGCGGCCTGCTATTTTTCTAACAGTGCTGAAAGAGACTCCCAGGAAGTGCTTCGCCAAAGCGTTGCTCTGCTCACCGAATCGGGATTTGAACTGAATTCGACGGATGCGACGTTAGGCTTGGTTACCACTAGCCGCACTCAAGCGCTGCGTGGCTATTACGACCCTTATGATAACGCCTACGGTTATGGGCGCGGCATACGTGCCTTCGGCGGGTTTGGATTGGGAGGCGGCGGCGGTATCGGCATCGGAATGGGTTTTGGGGGCGGGCTGCAACAGCAGCCAGTCGAGGTCGAACGGGTCTCGCTGTTGATCCACGACGACCATATTCGTATCTCGCGCGATATCCGCCGCTTCGACCATCTGGGCGATATGCGAGAGTCGTACAGTGCGAGCAACGATGATTTTTGTCAGCGCTTTCAAACGGCGCTTGAGCAATACAGGGTGCCAACCGGGAGAGGGTTATGAGGCGAGGCCGTTGGGATATCAGGTGGGTGGGCGTGATGCTTTTGGGTGCATGGCTTACCGGCTGTGCAACGACGTCGCCGTCTGTCCCGCGTGAGCTTGTCTATCCAGCCTCGGTCGACACGACGTTTCGAAGCGCTGTCGAGCTGATGATGAAGCAAGGGTATGTGGTACGCCACGCCGATTTGGCCCTAGGGCGTGCAGAAGCCTCGCTAGCCCGCTGGCCTGAATACCGTTTGCAACTGCAGGTGAGTGAAGCCGGGAGTGGTAGCCAGGTGAGTGTCATGGCCTGGCGTGGCAATCAACCATTGGCGCCTTATTTATTGGATCCGTGGCTAGTGGATTTACAAGCAACGTTGGGATTAGCACCGTGAAGCAGTGTGGTGATCAAAGAGTAAGTACTTTTTATAGCGGCAAATGTTGGGCGCTGGGCGCTGGATTGATCGGCTTGCTGATGAGCCCGCTTGCAACCGCACATCCGCATGGCTGGATTGATTTTAGTATCCGGGTCATGACCGACGAGGAGGGCGTTGTGCGTGGGTTGCATCACGCATGGCGGATGGACCCTTTTTATAGCCTAGTGGTGTTTGAAGAGCTCCAGCATGTGGATGGCGTTAGCCTGGAGGTTGGGCTTGACCGATTAGGCACTGAAATACGCGATAATCTTGCGGGTCAGCACTACTTTACAGACGTTCGTCTGGATGGAGAGCCGTTGGCATTGGGTGAGGTAACCGAATACACGGCTAGGGAACATGACGGGCGGCTTAGCTTTACGTTTATCCTCCCGCTACAAACGCCCCAACCCTTGGCGGGCCATGTGCTTGATTATCAAATATACGATCCAACGTATTATATCGAGATGGTTCACGAGTCAGAAAATAACCAGCCTAAAGACGACGCCTTGGTGCTGCACGGAGAACCTGCCTGCGAGCTAAGCATCTTAATCGCCGAACCTGACCCTGAGCTGGTCCTGCAAGCTGCTCTGCTGGACCAGGATGAGGAAGCCGAACCAGGGCTTGGACGATTTTTTGCCGAAACGGGGCGTGTTGATTGCCGCTAATCACAAGCCGCAGACCCGACGAATTCTATGAATGTATGAAATAAGGTAGTGCTTTATGCGATCACTCGTTATGCGCCGCCCCATTATGCTGATTGCGCTATTAGCACTTGCTGCCGGGGCCGTGATATTTCTATGGGAAGGGGGATTACAGGGCACAAGCTACCAGATGCTGGCTTGGCAGCGGAGCTTTAACCGCTCGCTCACGCTGGCGATTACCGAGCTTGCCCGCGAACCTTCTCAAGCCACCTGGTGGGTATTATTGAGTGTCAGTTTTGGTTACGGCGTTTTTCACGCGGCAGGGCCTGGGCACGGGAAGGCGGTGCTGGCAACGTATCTGGCCTCTCATGGGGGCGCCGTGCGACGCGCGCTAGGACTTTCGTTTGCCGCGTCGCTGTTGCAAGGCGTGACTGCCATCGTCATGGTAGCCATTCTGGTGCACGGCCTGGGGTGGCTAACGCGTCAGGCCATGGGCAGTGTTGTTTGGGTTGAGCAGGCCAGTTTTTTACTCATAACGCTATTGGGTGTTTGGCTATGCGTTCGGGCTTACAAGCAGCTGCGCCGCGCTTATCAGCCTATTGCGTTTTATCCGGTTCAGCACGACCACGGCAATGGCCATCATCTCCATCACGACCACAGTCATGGCCACCACCACTGCTGTGGCGGCGCGCATCATATCGAACCCGAGCAAGCGTTGGATTGGCGTACCGCCATCATGACGGTCGGCGCGATTGGTATGCGTCCTTGCAGTGGCGCGGTACTTTTACTCGGCGCCGCCAGCCTATTGGGGCAATTTTATGTTGGCGTTTTGTCGGTACTGGCCATGTCGCTGGGTACAGGAATTACGGTGTCGGCGTTGGCGCTTGCCAGCGTGTTTGCACGCCGCTGGGCAACGCAGCGTTTAGCCAGGCAGCAGCACGCTTCTCAGTCGGCGCATAAAGTGGTGGGCTGGGCGGCGCTTGCCGGCGGCATGTTGATTGTTCTATTGGGCGTTATGCTTGTCACGACGAGTGTTTCTCAACCCGCCAGGGCGCCCTTGCTTGGCGAGCCGCCCGCAAGGCAAAGCAGCCCGCTTTTAAGGCCCTGACAGCAGCTAAGCGTTTAAGCGGTCAATATGCGCAATAAGTTGATCGCGCAGGTCGGCAAGTGACTCCAACTCATACGGTTCGGCGCTGCCATTGCCCCATACCGGCGCAGGCCAAGTGGCATCAGCCTGGTGGCGCACGACCACGTGGATATGCAGCTGTTTGACGACGTTGCCCAAGGTGGCGATGTTCAGTTTATCGCCCTCGAAGAGGGTTTTCATCACGCTGCCCAGTTGGGTGGCTTCCCGCCATAGCTGGGCCTGGTCAGGCTCGGAAAGCTCAAATACTTCGCTGATATTATTCAGCCGAGGCACCAGAATCACCCAAGGATAGCGCGCGTCATTCATTAACAGCACACGGCAAAGTGGCAGGTCGGCGATGGGGAAGGTGTCAGCGTCCAGACGTTGGTCGAGAGTGAAATCGTTCAAAGAGCGCGCTCCAGGTAGTCTTCAATGGTGTATATGATAGCCGATGCTTTGGGTAGATGACGCGGTGTAGAGGGCAACCTTCGGGAAAACAGGCGAAATTAACCAAACACTGTTACGCTAAAAGTACCCCTTGGAAAAGGTAGGCGCTACCAGAGGGGCTGTTGCTAGACACGTTAAGGAGAACTCAAATGAAAAAACTTTTAGCGACTGGTTTTATTCTACTTATGACAGCAGGCGCGTTGGCCGGTTGTAACACGGTGGCTGGCGCAGGCCAGGATGTGGAAAGAGGCGGCCAAGCCGTTCAGGACGCCGCAAGCTAAGGTCCATGAACCCTTGACGATGTCGAGTGGGCCAGGCAATTGCTTGGCCCACTGTGTGTTTGGCCTGCATGTTAATAATCATTCGGGGTAGGTTTATGAATACGTGGCGATTCACTTATGGGTTTCAGTACGTGAAATTATTAGCCGCCAGCGGCGGCATTATTCTGCTTTCTGCATGCGCTGCCGGTTCTGATGCGGCTAGAACGTCGGGTTCGGGTGATCAAAATGGCCAACCGATACCCATGGACAGCTGCGATACCGCCTCAATTCGCTACGCCATAGGCGAGGCCTTCGATGAAGCGAACGTTGCGCAGTTGCAAAGCGAAAGTCAGTCGCGCCAGGTGCGCGTGCTACGTCCAGGCGATGTGGCCACTATGGACCACCGACCGGACCGCTTGAATATCCATGTTGATAGTAATGAAATGGTCGAAGCTTTACGCTGCGGTTAGCGCAATATCAGCACTACACAAGCGGCGGTGAGCACTCCCATGGTGACGTTAAATATTCGCCAGGCACCGTCGCTTTTAATCCAATGACCGATCGCCATGCCAAACCCCGCCCATAGCGCTAAACAGGGGAAGGCAACCAGCTCTACAAAACCCACCAGGATTAACGCGTTTGCAACGGTTGAACCCTGATCAGGAATAAACCCCGCGATTAACGCAAGCCCCATGACCCACGCCTTGGGATTGGCGAATTGAAACGCGGCGGCCTGCCAGAAGGTAAGGGGTACGCTGTGTGCCTTGCTCTTTAAATCAGGCGGTGGCGCGCTGGCAATTTTCCATGCGAGGTAGAGCAAGTAAGCACTGCCTAACCAGCGCAGGGCTAATTGTAGGGAAGGATAGCGCTCAAACAGCACGCCTAACCCCAAAGCAATACTGAAAAACAGCAAAAAGCAGCCGCCGACAATACCCACCATATGTGGCAGCGTGCGTTTAAAGCCAAAGTTGGCGCCTGACGCGGTTAACATAATGTTATTAGGGCCGGGCGTTAGGGTCATCGACATCATGTAAAGGGCGGCTGGCCCAAGAATAACCCACTGACTATTCATAACGATCCTTCCAACGCTGGCGATTTACCTGCTCTTTAAGCATTTCAAGCATATCGTAAAGCACCAATTCTGTGATTCGTTGGCTGCCTTCATCGACGGTCAGCCAGCTGTTAAAGCCGCTCTCTGCGGTGCGTTCAACCACTTGCCTAAACTCGGGAGAGTGGATGCCCAGCGCAAGCTCATCCACTAACCGTTGGGCAACGCCGCTAATAGACGCCTGCATGGCATTCGTGGCGGTTTGGCCCATCGGCAGGCGGTGCAAGCGCTGAATCTCAGGCCTTTCACGTAGCGTGCGGCTTACAAGTTCATCAATGGCTTGCATCGCGTGCGTGCGATTTTGTTGGTACGCCTCGCCCACGGTACTTTCCAGACGCTGCACAATTTCACTAATCAACTGCTTTTTGCGCGGCATGATGACTCGGTCGACCACCCGCTCAGTTAGCGAGTCGCTGGCCAGAATTTGCTGCTGTACATTGCCCAAAAGCCGTAGCGCGATACGATCAGAAAGTTCTTCAAGCAGGATATCGTAATATTTAAAGAAAAATTGATATATCGACCAGTGAGTAATATTAATAAGCCGCAGACGATGTAAGCGATGAAGTAATGACACCACACGCAGTATTCTGAGTAGGCGAAAACCGCTTAATGGAATACAGCCCAGAACGTCATACCAGTGCACAAAGGGGTAGAAAAACCAGCGATGATAGCGCCTTTCGGCCACGGCGACGGTCCAGCCCAGCAGAACATCGGCAACAAAAAAAGCGACAAAGAACAGATCAATCGTAAAAAAGCGGCTATGGACTTGGGTGTCGTAAAATGTATAAAAGGTGGGTGCCAGGCCTGCAATGGCCTGGTTAACAGGCTCGATTAAAAACAGTGAATCAAACAGCAAAAGCCCTAAATTAAGCACCACCGCGATGAGAATCAGTAAATCCCAGCCAATATGAGCGTACTCAACGGGCTTGGGCAATTGTGGGTAGCGCCGTCTGGTGGGCATGTAACCTCCTTGTGAATGGGTATTAAAGCAGCATCAAGCGCTTAGCCCACCTGATTCGGCCGCTGCCTGCGACGCCTCGTAATATCCGGGCTAGCCTATTAAGCCTGCGCCTGGCAGTTAAGCCTGCGCCTGATAGTGCTGCTGGGTAAGTTTTTCTTCCTGCTCTGTCTGTTTACGATGCTTTTTTCGCAGTGCTGCTTTTTCAAAACGGAGCTGTTGAATAGGGGTGGTAAGCGTCAAAGGGGGAACGCTGGCGGGTTTTCCGTCAGGGTCCACCGCGACCATGGTGAGGTAGCAACTGTTGGTATGGCGGATGAGCTTATTACGGATATCTTCGGCGACCACCTTAATGCCGATCTCCATTGAGGAGCGACCAACATGGTTAACGCAGGCCAGAAAAGTGACGAGTTCGCCCACGTGAATGGGCTGTTTAAATAGCACCTGGTCGACGGAAAGGGTGACGACATAGTGGCCCGAATAGCGGCTGGCACAAGCGTAAGCGACTTCATCCAGTTTTTTAAGAATAGCGCCCCCGTGTACTTTACCGCTGAAGTTCGCCATATCGGGCGTCATTAGTACGGTCATTGACAGCTCATGCTGTCCTGGTAAGGCCGTGTGTGCGGCATCTGACATAACGTGTCCTTGGTTAACGCTGCCCGCCCTGTGGGGCGGGCAGATAAAAGCTTAGAACCAGACCAAGCCTATGGAAATAATCACCCCGGTGACAAACAGCTGAATCAGGCAGAAGCCCATAATATCTTTGGCTTTTAGGCCAGCGATGGCAAGCACCGGCAGCGCCCAGAAAGGTTGCAGCAAGTTAGTCCAGGCATCGCCCCAGGCAACGGCCATGGCCACCCGTGAGATATCGGCACCCAGCGCCTGGGCCGCTGGCAGCATCACGGGCGCTTGCACTGCCCACTGGCCGCCGCCGGAAGGCACAAACAGGTTAACAATGCCGGCGCTAATAAACGACCAAAAGGGCAGCGAGGTTGCTGTCGCAAACGAGATTAGCCACTCCGACATGCTTTGGGCCAAGCCTGACTGCACCATAATGGCCATAATGCCGGCATAAAACGGAAACTGAATAACGATGCCAGCGCCACCCTTAATGGCTTCGTTAAGGCTAATAAGCAAACTGCGTGGCGTGCGATGAAGTACGATAGCTAAAAACAGAAACAGAAAGTTCACGATATTCAGGTTTAAACCGCCGCCCCGAAGAATAAAGTGATCAAGCAGATACAAAAGCCCTGGCACGCCCACCAGTAGCGAAAGTACCAGGCTATTTTCGAGTTTTTCCGCCGGGCGGGTAATACGCTCCTTCGGCGCGGGGGCATCTTCAAGCAGCTTGCTATCGACATACACACTGTCTTTTTCGTCGGGCAGCATTAACCGATTAACCAGTGGTACCGCGATAAACAGACACACAACAATCGCCAGGTTAAAAAAGGCGAAGATCGTTGAGCCGGTGCCAATCACGCCAATCGCATCGGCAGTGAAGTGTCCTTCGGTGGCGATAGTCAGCGGCACGGAACCCGCAAGGCCACCGTGCCACACGATGAAGCCCGAGTAGGCACTCGCCACGAGCAAGCGGTAATCCACGCGTACCAACCGAGCTAACTCCTTGGCAAACAGTGCCCCCACCACCAGGCCAAATCCCCAGTTAATCCAGCTGGCCACAAGCGAGACCAGCGTCACCAGGATAATCGCGCCACCGGCACTTTTTGCCGTTCCGGCAAGCTTTTGCAGGATACGCTTCACGGGTGGTGAGCTTGCCAGCATAAAGCCGGTTACCAGGACCAGCAGCATTTGCATCGAGAAGGTTAACAAGCCCCAAAAGCCGTCTCCCCACATGCGCATCACCGCAAGGGGCGTTTGGCGCTCCACGGCAATGGCGGCAGCGGCCGCCACGATCGTCAGTAGCAAAACAAAAATATACGGGTCGGGTAGATAACGCTCAACCAGCTTAACCGCTGGTTTCGATATCATTTTTAGCATGGCGGGCTCTCTTGTTTGTTATAGGAAGTACATGGCTAATATACGGTGATGCGCCATGGCTTTCACATTTAAAGACGTACTTTAGAACGATAGCGCAGCTAGCCAATAACGGGAGGACGGGTTTAAACGCTTATTGCCAACGCGAGTGACGGTAGCGTCGATAGTAACCAATCAATACACCTGAACGCACCGTAATAAACAGGGTAAAAGCGAACCATAAGCCATGATTGCCAAGACCTTGGGTCAGCCACCAGGCCGGCAGGTAAACCAGCATGGCGATAAAGATACTATTGCGCATTTCACGCACGGCGGTAGCACCAATAAACACGCCATCCAGAAGATAGCTCCAAACGGCAATCAGCGGCATCACCACCATCCACGGAAGGTATAACGCGGCGGCAGTGCGTACTTCGTCAAGCCCGGTTAAAAGTGCCACCAACTGATTGCCGCCAAGGGCAAACCCCAGTGAGGCACCGGCCGCTGTCCAAAAGGAGAATTGGGCTGCCCTGCGAACAATGAGTGAAAGCTCCTGCCAGTCACGGCGACCAAAGGCGCGACCCACCAGCGATTCTGCCGCGTGGGCAAAGCCATCCAGGGCGTAGCTGGTGAGCATAATAAATTGCAGCAGCACTGCATTGGCGGCCAGCACCGTATCGCCTTGGCGCGCCCCTTGAGCCGTAAAGAAGGCCATGACGAACAGCAAGCCAAGCGTGCGTACAAACAGGTTGGCGTTGATATTGAAAAGGGCCGTATAGGCCGACAGTGCCAGCAGGCGTACACGCGATAAATGCCCAGAAAGCGTTTTAAGTTGGCGCGTCACCAAATAGCCGCCAAACCCTAGTGCACTGTAGTCGGCAATAACGCTTGCCCAGGCAACACCATTGCTGGTCATGCCCAGGCCCACCACAAACCACAGGTCGAGAACGATATTGACGCTGTTGGTCAGCAACAAAATCATCAGCGTAACGCGAGAGTTTTGTTGGCCTAAAAACCATCCCAATATTGCATAGTTGGCCAACACGGCAGGCGCCGACCATAGGCGTATTTCGGCATATTCACGGGCCAGCGGCGTAGCTACCTCGCTACCGTCCAGCAACCAAAGCCCTAAGGAAATAAGCGGTGACGAGAAAAGAATCAGCAGCGCACCAATCGCCCCAGCAATGATCAGCGATTGGCCCAGTAACAGGCGCACATCGCTATCACTTTCACGGCCGATAGCCTGAGCGACCAGCCCGGTGGTGCCCATGCGCAAGAAACCAAAGCCCCAGTAAAGAAAGCTGAAAAGAGTGGCGCCCAGCGTCACCGCCGCCAGATAGCGTGAATCGGGCAGGTGCCCAACCACCGCGGTATCGACCAGGCCCAGCAGTGGGACGGTAATATTGGAAAGGATAATTGGCCATGCGATGGCCCATATACGCACGCGAATCGTCGCTTAGGCAGCGGTAATAATGCGGTACTTCTCTAACAGCTGCTGCTGCGTTTCCTTGCGTGCCGGGTCAAGCGGAATACAGTCTACCGGGCAAACCTGCTGGCACTGTGGCTCATCGAAATGGCCAACGCACTCGGTGCACAGGTTTGGATTGATGATGTAAATCTCTTCGCCGGGCGAGATAGCATCGTTCGGACATTCGGGCTCGCAGACGTCGCAATTAATGCATTCATCGGTGATCATCAGTGCCATGGGCATACCTCGCAAATGGCTGGCACACCCGGGAATAACGGCAAGAAATACCCGAGTGTTTTACTCAACAATGTTAGTGGTTACGTAGTGTAGTGCTTACGCAAGGCTTCTGCGACCTGGGAAGGTACCAGTGGTGAAATATCGCCGCCCAATTTGGCAATTTCACGCACAATCGTGGAGGAAATATACGAGTTTTCTACGCCAGGCGTTAGAAAAACGCTTTCCAGCTCCGGGTTTTGAGCGCGATTCATGTTGGCAAGCTGAAGTTCGTACTCAAAATCGGATGCGCCACGCAGGCCACGTAGAATGATGGTGGCGCCTTGCTCGTGCATAAAGGTCGTCAGCAGATTGGAAAAACCCACTACTTCAACGTTGGAAAGCGCCGCACAAACGTCTTTAGCCAAGGACATGCGGGCTTCTAAATCAAGGCTTGGCCGCTTGCCGGGGCTGGCTGCTACGGCAATGATGACCTTCTCGAACATCCTCGCGCCACGCGCTATAAGGTCCATGTGACCGTTGGTGATCGGATCAAAAGTGCCAGGGTACACGGCAATATTGACGCGTGGCATGTTCATTCCGAGGGCTCCTCGTTGATGCTACCAAAGGGGTTATCACTGGTAAGCGATACCGCCTGGGCATAGCCTGGAATATGAATGCGGTCAGCGTGAATATCCAGCTCCGGCCCTTCCAGCACCTCTTCGCCAAACTGATAGCGCGGCGCATAGTGGCCTCTATCCGCTTGAGCCAGATAGGCATCTGCTTGGGCGCGTACGGTTTCACGACGCGTTTTCCAAGCATTGATGGCATCGGCGCCATGGCGCTGGAGCAACAGGCGTTCGGTAACATCGGGTGAAAGCACCACGCCGGTGGCGTTATTGCCGCCAAAGCCCTTGGCATTAATAAAGGCAGCATCTGCTTTAAAGGCGATAGGGGTTTGGAAAAAATGCAGCCGGTCGGCGTAGACATCGTCAGCCACTTCATTAAGCGTGGGGATGCCGGGCAATATGTCATGGGCAAAACTGCCGAGCGCGCTTACGAGCTGGTCGCCCGCTGCCGAGCCTTGGGAGTGGCCAATAAATGACTTGATGGCGACGACTGGCCAGTCGGTAATGCCATTCGCACGGGCAATTTCATCCAGCACATGGGACTCAGTCGTGCGATTTTTCGGCGTGCTGGTGCCGTGAGCATGCAGAAAACTGCGCTCTCTTAGTGCTTTTTCGCCTAACAGGTCGCGCACCAGCGATGCGGCCTTGCCCAGGGTAATGTAATTGCCAATACCCGGCGCGGAAATCGAGCGTTTAAAGCCGTCAGCGTTAACAAAGACATCCGGTACCGAGCCCAGAATGTCTGCGCCCAGTTCAAGCGCCAGCGAGTCATCCATTAGCAGGATAAACTGGCTGGCTTCTGCCATGGTAAAACCACAGTTAAGCGCAAACGGTCGGCTGGCGCGCTGGTAATCCGCATCTGTTAATAGCTCCAGGGCATCCAGCGCTTTTAAGCTAGCGTCGTCTGCCAGGGCGCCCATCGCGCGAAAGCCTTCAATAATTTCCGGGGTGATCGGCGCATCAGCGGTGCCTACCATGACCACTCTGCGTCGCCCCGAACGAATATCTTCAGTACCCAAGCGCAAGTTATAGAGAAAACTGGCGCAGGCGCCTAATACCGCCCCGGTACTGCCAACGCTACCCAGCACATAGGCATTTAAAAAGTCGGCGGGCATTTGCCCGTACCCTAACGGCATCTGTTTTGAGGTGGCGCGTTGACCGCTCACCAAACTCTTCATCAAACCGCCCCAGCCAGCATCATCCAACTGACCAATGGAGTTGCCTGCATAAACAGCGATGTGGTCAGGATTAAGCGTTTGGCGCAGCGTCTCCCAGGATAAACCGCTGGCACCCAGGCAGTCGCTGGCGCCAAAAATCGCCATCGAGAGTCCGCGAGGGTGATGCACGCTGCGGTACAGGCTTGCCGGTTCAAAACCGTGAGGAAGCTGCGCGGCTGCACATACCTTGGGGCGCTGAGCGTCGGGCAGCAGCGTCTCAAAAACGCCTGCCGGTACGGTGACCTCTACCTCACGGGCGCCCAGTTCGCGGACCTGCCAGTTTTCCGGTAAATTTTCCGGAAGCTGGCGGCGGCGCAGCGTAAAGCGCAGCGGCTCGCTCAACTGAAGGCTGGCCTGACGATTGGCAGGCAGCCCCGGCTCCAGGAACCTGGGGTCCTCGTTGCGGCGAACCAATGTGTGGTTAAGCACCTGATCACGTAACGACTGAGCAGGCGAGTTTACGGGCTGGCCTGCGCGATCGTGCCACCCTTTTTCGGAGTGCTCGACAAGCTGCATAAGGGCCGCCAGGCCCTCCAGGGTCTGGCGCTGCTGGTCAGCGGGAAGGGCATCAAGCACGGTACGACGGAAGGCCTGATGGCCTGAGGTCCTGCCGGCGGGATTGATGCCGCCCATGCCGACAATCACCGGTAAGTGTGACAAGCCGGGTTCCTCGTGGTGCGGTGGTTTTTAATAACAGTTATCGTCAATGGCAGGGTAAAAAGTACGCGGCCATTGAGCTTAATAAATATCTCGGGCGTGATCATAGCACCGGGCACCTTATGACGTCATGCTGCAAGCGCAGGAGACTGATAGAATCACCTCTTTTTAAGTCTGAGGGATGGCATGCAGAACACTTCTCGCCCCGTTATATCCAATCAGCCAGGCCCTCACCATGATCTAGCGCGCCGGATCGATCGAGCGTTGGCAACGCCACTACGTAAACCCATTGCGGCTCATACTCAGGAAGCATTTGAGCAGGCTAACCGCTGGTATCAAGCGCGTCATGCGCCGCTGATCATCGATGCCGGGTGCGGTGTTGGAATTTCGACCCGCCAATTGGCTGCACAGTTCCCTGACCATGCCGTGATCGGGGTCGATCGCAGTGAAGATAGGCTAGGGCGTGATCATGGCGCGCTACCGGATAATGCGTTGCTGGTCCGGGCGGACCTGGTTGACTTTTGGCGCCTGGCGGATCAGGCGCGGTGGCAACCTGAACGCCACTATTTGTTATACCCCAATCCGTACCCCAAGGCCGCTCATTTAAAGATGCGCTGGCATGGGCACCCGGTTTTACCCACACTGTTGGCACTTGGTGGCCAGCTTGAGGTGCGCTCCAACTGGCCGCTTTATATTGAGGAGTTTGCCTTGGCAGTCGCGCAAGTAACGGGAAGGCAAGCAGACATCGGCGTATGGACGCCCGATAGTGAGTACTTAACCCCCTTTGAAGCTAAATACGATAAAAGCGGCCAAACGCTTTGGCGCTTACAGGTTCAACTCGAGCGCTTATAACGTTTGTGTTAGGCGAAAAACCTGGCCTGTCCGCGCGGATGGATATCGCCCTGATAGTGGTAGGTGTGGTGGTGATGCACGTGTTTTCAAAATGAATAGACATTGAGGCCGATAACAGTGACGTACTTCTTTAAAGCAACGGTGCGCAAGTGGCGTGTGACGATGACCGCCGGGGTAGCCGCCGCTTCACTACTGGTGAGCCCTGCGCTATTTGCCGATTTTAGCCGTTTGGGGCAGTTGCAGGATAAGGGGTTTGCGATAAGCGCGGAGGCGCGCCTGCTTGATACTGATGCGCCTGAGTTGCTGGGAAGCATTAACCCGGCGAGCCAGATGGCGCCCGCCTCTGTTACCAAAGCCTATATGGCGGCCGCCCTATTAAATCGCTTTGGCCCTCAGCATCGCTTTACCAGCCAGCTGGTAAGCAGTGGCGCTATCGATAACGGCATTTTGCGTGGGGACCTGGTGTTTGAAGGCGGCGGCGACCCAGGGCTTACGACAGAAAATCTGTGGCGCCTGGTGCAGCGCTTACAAATGGCCGGTGTTGATGAAGTGGATGGTGCGCTCGTCGTAAGCCAGTGGCGTTTTGGCCCTGTCGACTGTATTACCAGCGACCGCTGCAACGCCCGCACCCGTGTGACCAATGCTTATAGCGCGCCGCTTACCTCCGCGGGGGTTAATTTCGGCAGCTGGTGTGTCAACGTAGCCCCTTCTCAAGTGGCGGGTGAGCCCGCTCGTACCACGCTTTGCGATAGCCAGTTACCATTAATTGATATCGATAACCAGGTCATCACACGTCCGGCCAATAGCGGAACCGAAATTAGCGCCGAGCGCGTAACCGATGAGCGTGGCGATGTAATGCGCCTGAGTGGGCAAATTTCGACCAACGCCATGGCTCGGGATATTTATCGAGGAGCCGGCGACGCCGCTGAAGAGACCGCGCAGATACTGCTTGGCATGCTAAACCAGGCGGGCATTGCTGTCAGGGACCCATGGCGTGTCACTTCCACTCAGCCTCTTGCCAGTGCGAAGCGCTTGGCGGCGGTGGATAGCCAGCCGCTACAAGAGCTCCTGCTGCGCACCATGAACTACTCCAATAACTATATGGCTGATGTGCTGGCCTTAAACCTGGTGGAAACGCCGCAAGCCCAGCTGCGTCAGGCGGGTTCAGCGCTGGAAGTTTATGCCGAGAGCTTATCAGGCCACGGTCCTGTCACCTTATATAGCGGTAGTGGACTGACGACAGAAAACCGTACCTCGGCTCATGGCGTTAATGTAATGCTGGAGGACATGTATCTGAAGAGTTCGCTGTTTCCAAGCTTCGTGGCCGCCTTTCAGTCGCCTGCCAACGGCGTCATGCGATTTATTCGACGCGGCTCATCCACGTTTCAAGATAACGTCATGCTCAAAACAGGTACGCTGAATCAGCCTTTTGCCGTACGCGCTGTAGCAGGTTACTTTCGTACGGCCTCCGGGCGTTGGGGTGTTTTTAGTGTATTGGTGAACGGAAGTGGTAACACTCCTTATATAAGCTGGTCTGAGGTGCTTGATCCGTTGTCGCTCGATTTGGACGCAATGATTCTGGCTAATTAATTTCCTCGACGCTTAAAGTGAGACGACTTGCATGAAACCAGAGCATACCGGTCTAACCCATTTGGTGTACTCAACACGCTACTCCTGGAAAGGATTAAAGGCTGCCTTTCGTAACGAAACGGCCTTTCGCCAGGAAGTGTGTATTACCGCCGTGTTGTTGCCTTTTGCCTGGTGGATCAGTAATGACTCGCTAAGCTGGTTACTGCTGGTGGGCAGCTTGTTTTTCGTGCTCATTGTTGAGCTGTTAAACAGTGCGATTGAAAACGTGGTCGACCGCATTGGTACAGAGCATCACGAACTTTCCGGGCGGGCCAAGGATATTGGGTCCGCCGCCGTCATGCTGTCGTTAATAATGGCCGGGCTTACCTGGGGGCTCTTGGGTTGGCAAAAAATCTTTGGCTAGCGTGTAAGCGCTTGGCGGTGAGGTAGCTATGCAACAGGATAATTCGTTTATATCTTTAAACGCGCTGCCTGAGGTGCTTCAGCAAGAGGGCCAGAAGGTGGGCCAGCGACTGAACGATGCGCTTGGTCAAGCGGATAATACTGCCTCATTGACCCAGCAACCGCTGCCCTCGGAAGGTTGGCAAGCGCTTACTCAACCACGTCGCGAGGCGCTGGCCAAGGTGCTAAGCGTATCCACCTTTGTGCTGGATACGTTCACCCGCTACCCGGGCTGGCTTACAGCGCTTGAAGCCAACGGCGAATTGGATATGGCACCGGCCCGCCATGATCAACAACAGTGGCTGCACGACGCACTGGAACGCGCAGAAGATGAAGCGACCATGCAGCGTGTGTTGCGGCGTTTTCGGCGTGCACGAATGGTGGGCATCATCTGGCGGGATCTAAATCGGCCTGATGGTTATACCATGTGGGATACCGCTCACGCGGTTTCTCAACTGGCTGAGTTGTGTCTTGAAGCCGCTTTACGTTGGCTTGAAGGTTTTTATGCGCCTCGTTGGGGTATGCCAGCGCCCCGTGCCGATGGCGCTGCCCAGCGCTTGGTCGTTCTTGGAATGGGGAAGCTGGGCGCGGGCGAACTGAATCTCTCCTCTGATATCGACCTGATTTTTGCCTTCCCTGAAAAAGGCGAGACGCAGGGCGGGCGCAAGCCGCTGGAGCATCAAGAATACTTTACCAAGCTGGGCCAAAAGCTGATTGCCGCGCTGGATGCCATGACCGCAGATGGCTTTGTCTTTCGGGTGGATATGCGCTTGCGGCCGTTAGGCGATGGCGGACCGCTGGTAGGCAGTTTTGCCATGCTCTCAAGCTACTATCAGGACCAGGGACGCGAGTGGGAGCGTTACGCCCTGCTCAAGGCGCGCCCGGTGGCGGGAGATATAGAGGCGGGGGTTGAGCTATTGGCTGGCCTGCGCCCGTTTGTATATCGCCGTTATCTGGACTTTGGCGCTATTGAGTCGCTGCGCGAGCTAAAAGCCATGATTAACCGTGAAGTAAAGCGCAAAGGGATGCAGAGCAATATCAAGCTCGGCCCTGGTGGCATTCGCGAAGTGGAATTTGTGGTGCAGGCGTTCCAACTGATTCGTGGCGGGCGGGATACGGAGCTGCAGGTAACGTCGTTGAAAACGGCCTTGAATCGCTTGCCCGAGCTGGGGCTACTGCCCCAAGCGGTGGTCGATGAACTAATGCCTGATTACGCATTTCTGCGTGACCTGGAACATGTCATCCAAGCGCTTGAAGACCGCCAGACGCAAATGCTGCCGACGGATGAGACCGACCAGGCCCGGGTTGCTTTTGCCATGGGCTATCAAGACTGGGCACTACTGATGGCGGCGCTTGATGATGTTAGAGAGCGTGTTCGGCGTCATTTTGATGCCGTGATTGCTGACCCCGAGGAGGATGCGGAAGAAACCAGCGACGCAAGCCGCTTGGCGCCTGCGCAGTGGCGGTTGATCTGGCGCAACGAGCTGGAAGCGGACGAAGCAACCGCTTACTTACACAGTGCAGGATTTGCCGAGCCCGATCAGGTATTGAAGCGTCTGCAGAGTTTCTATCAATCGCGCCAGGTGCAAAGTATGCAGCGAATCGGCTTTGAGCGTCTTGATGCGCTAATGCCACTACTGCTGGCCGCCGTGGCTGAAAATGAGACACCGGATATCGCGCTTGCCCGCGTGCAGCCTTTGATTGAGGCGGTACTAAGGCGAACCGCCTATTTAGCGCTGCTGCGTGAAAATCCTCAGGCGCTTGAGCATCTCATGCGCTTATGCGTTGCCAGCCCATGGATTGCCGAGCGCCTTTCTCGTTATCCGATTCTGTTGGATGAGCTGTTAACGCCAGAAACTCTCTACACCCCAGCGGATAAAGCACGCTTGGCCGATGAATTGCGTCAAACGTTAAACCGGCTGCCTGAAGATGATGAAGAAGCCCAGCTTGAAGCATTGCGGGTATTTAAACATGCCAAAATGCTTCATGTTGCCGCCTCTGATATCGCTGGTACACGGCATTTGATGAAAGTAAGTGATTACTTAACCTATATCGCTGAAGTGATTCTGGACGCCGTTTTGGCGATGGCCTGGAAACATGTGACCCGTAAGCACGGAGTGCCCAAGGGGCTTAACGACCATGAACCGGCTTTTCTGATTATTGGCTATGGAAAGTTGGGCGGTATCGAGCTGGGTTATGGCTCTGATCTTGACCTGGTTTTTCTGCATGATAGCGACGGTAAAGGGGCTACCGACGGTCCTCGACCCATTGATACGCCGCTGTTTTTTACCCGTTTGGGCCAACGCATTATCCACCTGCTAACCGCGGTGACGCCCGCGGGCAGCTTGTACGACGTCGATATGCGCTTGCGCCCCTCAGGTAATGCGGGGCTATTGGTGACCTCGCTTGATGCCTTTGCCGACTATCAACAGCAAAATGCCTGGACCTGGGAGCATCAGGCGCTAGTGCGTGCACGGGTCGTCGCCGGAAGCAGTGCGCTTGCCGAACGGTTTAACCAGATTCGTGGAGACATTCTGGGCAGGCAGCGTGATAAACACGCCCTGCGTGATGATGTAGTCAACATGCGCCACAAAATGCGTGACCACTTGGGCAGTAAAACCCAGGAACCGAGCTTTAATTTAAAGCACGATGCTGGTGGCATGGTGGACATTGAATTTCTCTGTCAGTACGCGGTGTTAGCGCTGGCTAACCAAACACCCTCGCTGGCTACCTACAGCGATAATATGCGTATTTTAGAGATGCTTGCCGAGAGTGGGCACTTACCTTCAGAGGAGGCTGAGCAGTTAAAAGAAGCTTATCTGGCCTACCGCAGTAGAACACACCGCGCAGCACTGACTGGCGAGAAACTCATTGGTGAGGTCGATGACTTTAAGGAGCATCGCGCTGCCGTCGAAGCCCTTTGGCAACGCTTTTTAGAGCCCTAAACCAGGGCTTGAAAGTTGGGCTCGAGTAGTTTGTTCTGGAGAATTAGCTTTGCGTCTTTCAGTCAAACGCCGCTATTCAGAACAGAGGAGCCGTCATAAAGGCTTCCTTATTGCTTTGGGAAGCCTCATGCCGATGATTAGCGCCGTTAATCACGCGGCGTTGCCTTGTTATCTTCGTGTGTTTTTACCTCGTAACTTCCTTCCAGAACATCCTGCTGATGTGACCGCGTATGAGGCTCTGCGTAGCCGCCGCCAATATCCTGAGCTTGCTCAGCGCGCATCTGCTCCATTCGCTTTTTCATTTTATGGCGCACAAAAGGCATCATGGCCCAGCCAATTAAAAGAAAGAACAGGCCTAATATGACGCCAACCACCATTAGCACGCCAAACGCCAGCCACGTTAGCAGCAATTTTAAGCTGCCCATTAGCCCGCCGGGCTGCGACTGCGCTGCGCGTGTACGCCATTGTTGAGCAGCTTGCCAAGCGGCGTTACGTTGATCGCGATTCATCTGTGGCATAAAAGCCTCCATCGTCGTGTGCCTTATTGGAACATAGTTTGTTAGCCAAGTTCACTGAAGGCTGGCCTATATCTTGCTACATTAAGAGTAATGGCGCCGCCAATAATCACATCATTGCCGATACGCAACAAAATACCGTTGGCAACCAGTATCCATTAACACGCGATAGAAGACCCTGCTGGATAGGATCGCTAGCACCAAAATGATGCGGCTTGGTTAAAAAGGGGACATTTGTTGTTTTATCTTGGTGCAGTGAGCGCGCTAAAGAAGGTGACGGAAAACAATTGTTTGCCCATTTAGATAACGGCGTTAAATACGCATGCCCTTCATGAATAAACGAAGACTGTACATAAACATCGTTAACCCGCTAGGGTTACAGCGTCTATGTATAGTTTCTTTCATTCAATTACTTATCTAACAAGGTGGTTGTATGGCAAATCATGGAGGAAAGTCGGTGTTTATTGCATCGGCTGTCATCATTTTCAGCCTGGTCGTAGTGGGCGCAGCCTTTCCCGAAGGGTTCGGAAGTGCAGCCGAGTCGGCTCTCGCATCGGTAACACGGCTTTTTGGTTGGTTTTATCTATTTTCTGTATTTGGGTTCGTTGTGTTCCTGTTTTCACTCGCCTTTAGCAAATATGGCAAGGTGCGTTTGGGGCCTCAGGACAGTACGCCCAACTACACTTTTTTCTCATGGATTAGCATGCTGCTGGCAGCCGGGTTTGGTGTAGGGCTCGTGTTTTATGGTATGGCCGAACCCATGACGCACTATATTGAGCCGCCCTATGGCGATGTGCCGGCCGAAACGGAAGCCGCTGCCCGCTACGCTATTCAATACAGTTACTTCAACTGGGGCGTTCACCAATGGGCGGCCTTTTCGGTGGTGGGCCTGATCATTGCCTATTTCCAGTTTCGCAAAGGCCAAGCGGGGCTTGTTTCATCGGTGCTTTCGTCCGTTACCGCTAAAAGGCCGCGGCTTCGTCCTTATGCCTCGTGGTTGGATGTATTTGCGGTTGTCGCAACCGTAATGGGGGTGGCAACCTCGCTAGGGCTTGGGGTATTACAGATGAACGGCGGCTTGAACGCTGTTTTTGGCTTGCCGGAAAATGGATTTTGGCAGTTTATTATTTTGCTGGTGATGTTCTGCGCCTATATGGCGTCAACATGGTCAGGGCTTGATAAAGGTATTAAGCGCCTTTCAAACCTGAACATGGTGCTGTGCATCGGGCTAATGGTGTACGTATTGGTGACCGGCCCGACCATTGCGATCCTTGAAACGATTACGCTAGGCATTGGTGACTACCTTCAGAACTTTATTGGGATGAGTCTACGTATCTCCCCGTATAGTGATAATGAGTGGGCCAGTAGCTGGACGATTTTCTATTGGGCCTGGGTCATTGCATGGTCACCGTTTGTAGGTACGTTTATTGCGCGCGTGTCCCGTGGCCGTACAATTAAAGAGTATGTGTTTGGTGTATTGCTGGTTCCGCCGCTGTTGGCTTGTCTCTGGATTGGCGTATTTGGGGGAGCAGCGCTAAACATGGAGCTTAACGGCACAAATGTAGGCTTAGCGGCTGCCACTCAGGAAAATATCACCGTGGCGCTGTTTAAAATGTTCGAGTTGATGCCGTTCTCTAACGTACTTTCTGTTGTTGCCATGATGCTCATCTTTATCTTTTTGGTAACATCGGCTGACTCTGCTTCTTATATCGTGGCGCAGATGACCGACAACGGCTCTATTAATCCCCCGCTTTATAAACGTATCATCTGGGGTGTGCTGATTGCGGCAATTTGTTTAACGTTGATTGTGGCGGGAGGCCTTTCCGGGCTTCAGTCAGCAGCGGTGCTGTCGGCACTACCGTTTACCTTTATTCTGTATATGATGGTCATTGTGCTGGTACGTGAGCTACGCGCAGACCGTAAGGCTATGTTGACCCAGCTTTATCGTCGCCACGGTGAAACGCCTGTTGGCGCCGATGCCTTTGAAGCTGAGCAGATGGGCGAAGAGGAGCGCTTACGCCGTGCACCTAATGTTATCAATCGGCGTATTAATAGCTAGGTGAACTTAATCAGGTCTTCAGGAGCAAACACATGGAGCGAGGATGCTGATGGCTCGGCGAGGACGCCACGGTGCAACACGACGCCAACCCAAGGGGCAGGCGCTTGAGCGTTGGCTGGACCGCTGGTTGGACCGCGTCGTTACGGTCGCCGTTGTAACGGCACTGGTGATTGGCCTGTCGGCTGTCCTGGCACATTGGCTTTTGTAGGCCAACCTGGTGTAACGCAGTCCTGGTTGAAATGCAGTCAAAGCGCCCGGCGATAAGCCGGGCGTTTTCTTATACAGTAAGCTTTAAGCGTTTTGTCATACTTTACAGGCGCTAATGTGCAGGCTTGCCACTGCCCCTAAAGAGAGACTCCCGATGTTGCTAAATGCTGCCAAGGCTGCTTCTTCCTACGCTTCACGCCGCGAAATATTCGGCTGGGCCATGTTTGATTTCGCTAATCAGGCGTACACCTTGCTGATCATTACGGTGGTGTTTGGTGAGTTGTTTACCACCGTGATTGTAGGGGATCGAGGCGATGGTTTTCGGTTGGCCAACTTTCTATGGAGCTTGGCGCTAGCGGTCAGCTATTTAATGGTGGTCGTAACGGCCCCACTTTGCGGTGCGATTATGGATTATCGGGCCGAGAAAAAACGCTTTCTGTTTTTTAGCTATCTGGCCACGGTCGTCACCACCGCGATGCTTTACTTTGTATCTCCCGGCTATGTCGTGCTGGGGCTTGTCCTGATTGTGCTGTCCAATTACGCCTACTCCATGGGGGAATCCTTTATTGCGGCCTTTCTACCGGAGCTTGGGCCGCCTGAAAAGCTTGGCAAGATTTCCGGGTTTGGCTGGTCGCTTGGGTATATTGGCGGGCTGTTTGCGGCGGGCTTTACCCTCGTCGTACTGGGGGAGGCAACCGTTGAAAACTATGAGCGTATCCGCTGGGTGGGGCCCTTCGCGGCCGGTTTTTTCTTGATTACCGCTATTCCCACCTTCCTGTGGCTTAAAGAGCGCGGCACGCCCAAACCTTCTGGGGTGGCGTATTGGGACATTGCTCAACAGCGCGTACGTTCAACCCTGCATGAGTTGCGCTATTTCAAAGACTTGAGCGTGTTCCTGGTCTCGCTGCTGTTTTCCATGGCGGGGGTCTACATCATTATTGCGTTTGCGTTTATCTATGGCGCCCAAGTGATTGGCTGGGATGAAAGTGTACGTAATATCATGTTTATTATCGTTCAGATAACCGCGGCGGCCGGAGCGCTCGGGTTTGGCTGGCTTCAGGATCGGTTAGGCGCGAAACACACCTATCAAATAACGCTTGGCCTGTGGGTGGTTGCGATTATTGCCATTTGGGCAACGCCCGAAATAACCGCTTGGGCCAATGTGCGTTTTGGTTGGCAGTGGCAGGCACAGCATGTCTTTCTAGCGGTTGGTTGCCTGGCGGGGCTCAGTTTAGGGTCTAGTCAGTCGGCAAGCCGCGCCTTGGTGGGGGTGTTTTCACCGCTTGAAAAATCGGCTGAGTTTTTTGGCTTTTGGGGTCTGGCGAATAAATTGGCAGGCGTGCTAGGCATCGTGATGCTGGGTGTACTGCAAGCGATGATTGGCCTACAAGCGTCTATCCTTTTATGTGCAGGCCTGTTTGTTATCGCAATGCTGATTTGTGCAAACGTTAATGAGCGACGAGGGCGTGATGCCGCCATCGCGTGGCAGAGCGCTTAATATACCGCAAACGGGGAGCACATAATGCAGACAGCACAGCGTGGCAGCATCGTGATGATGCTGCTTTTCTGGGTACTGTTAATCGGCTTGGGTACCTGGTGGCTGGATGGGGGGATGGAAAAAATACTGAACCCTAATGCCCATATCGTGCAGACTGCGACTGACGGCGGCCCCGTTACTTTACAGCGTAACCGTTCGGGGCACTTTGAAGCACCGGGCGAAATTAACGGTGAGCCGGTGACGTTTTTACTGGATACCGGCGCTACCTATGTGGCCGTTTCAGATGAGCTGGCCAATCGGTTGGGGCTCGAACGTGGGCGCAGCGCCTGGTTTAATACGGCCAACGGTCGCGTACAAGGAAACCTTACTCAGCTTGATGAAGTAACGCTGGGGGGGATCAATATCCGCAATGTACAAGGCTCCATCAGCCCCGGCATGGAGAACCATGTCGTGCTGCTGGGGATGAGTTTTTTGCATCTGCTGAATATTGAAATACGCAGCGGCGAAATGGTTCTGAGCCTACCCGATGCATAAGCGATACTTGTGAATAGTGTATTGGTGTGCTTAGCTAAAAGCCCACGGAAACAAATAGGCAAGGAGTGGCTATGGGTATTGAAGTCGGTGGATTACTAGGTCTGATTTGGCTCATTATTATTATTTGGGCCATTGTCAAAGTTGCTAAAAGTTCAGCAGGCGGTCTGGCTAAAGTGCTGTGGATATTAGCGCTGCTGATCTTCCCACTGGTAGGCCTGATTGCATGGCTACTATTAGGGCCCAAAGGATAGCCAAGCGGGCTAAAGGCTGCGCTGCCGGTTAGCGGTGGCGCTGCAAATATCGGCTTTAAAAAAGGCAGGCATCGCGCCTGCCTTTTCTATAAGTATGTACCATTACGCACTGTTTCCATTACTGGGCGGCGCTTTATAGTGGCCAGGGATGGTTACTCTTTCCCCGTTGGGTAAATCGCGCACTTGAGTAGGAACATAAACACGCTTGATAACACTTTTAGCTTTACCATCTTTCATGGCTTACTCCTCCAGCCAGATTGTCGACAGTCCTCTGTCTACATTAGTCCTCTGTTTTGGAAGAATCAAGCGGTGTGCGACGGCGAGTAGAGAAAAGCGGCTACTGCTCAGGAGAAGTGTTTGCTGGGTTTTGAGGTATCCTGTGAACAGGTAACCGGCTACCTTTTGAGAACGACTGACGACATGAATGACTAACTGCCTAAGCGGAGTGAAGGATAAGATGGATAATCACTTGGAACAGAAATTTCAGGCGCTTGGGTCACAAGAAACCGTTATGCCTGACTATCCCGTTCAGGATCATATTCTGATCATAGAGGATGATCAGCGCTTGGCTGAGCTGACTCGCGACTATCTGGAAGCCAACGGTTTCCAGGTCACGCTAGAGGCCGATGGGGTGAAAGGGATGGACCGCATTCTTACGCTACAGCCTGACTTGGTCATTTTGGATTTGATGTTGCCCGGCGAGGATGGTTTGTCGATTTGTCGCCGAGTGCGGCCCAATTTTGCGGGCCCCATCATGATGTTGACGGCACGCACTGACGACGTGGACCAAATTCTTGGGTTGGAAATGGGGGCAGATGACTATGTGCCCAAACCGGTGCAGCCTCGTGTGTTGCTCGCCCGTATGCGTGCCTTGTTACGGCGTGCAGATGGCCCAGCGCCCAATGGCGAAATGCGCCTACGGTTTGAAAATCTGGAAATCGATAATGCGACCCGAGAAGCGTGGCTTGCCGGTGAGCGTATTGATTTAACCAGCGCCGAGTTCGACCTGTTGTGGTTACTTGCCCGCAATGCGGGCCGGGTATTGACCCGTGAAGAAATCTTCAATGAGTTACGTGGCATTAAGTACGATGGCCAGGATCGTTCTATCGATGTACGCGTATCGCGTATTCGACCCAAGGTGGGTGATGACCCCAACCAGCCTCATCGAATCAAGACAGTGCGCAGCAAAGGCTACCTTTTCGTGAAGGACAGCTGATCAACACAGGAAAGGAAAAGGATTTATGCAGCGGCTGCTTAGCCATAGCGCGTTTTTAAAATTCTATCTACTGCTAGGCTTGGCGCTTTGTGTCGTACTGCTCATCGCGCTCGGCGGCCGCTCTTTTATTGAACAAGTACGGCGTGAGGATTACCACGAGCAGTTGGCAGCACTGCCCATGTCATTAATGACCCAGCAACTGGCCGATGCCTCCGAAGAAGAAAGAAATTCGCTGGTTAATTACTTTGCCGAGCGGCTGGGTATGCAGCTTACTTTGCGGCGTATGAGTGAGGTAGAGCTTGGCTACTTTGCTGATAAACGTATTGAGCGTGGTAGCGTATTAGTGACTGAAGATCCTTGGCGTCTTCGTCAGCGAGTGCCTGAAAGCCAATGGTTTTTGGAAGCGACCCTGCCTGCCTGGAGCGAACGCCAATGGGAGGGCAGCCTGCTGCTGCTGGGCGAGTGGCTAAAAGCCTTGCCGAGTGACGAGCGAGAAGCCAGCCTGGCGTCGCTGCGTTCCGGCAACTGGCCGCTCACTCTGCTTAATACGCTGCCCGATAACATAACGTCTCAACAGCAAAGCCAACTGGCGTTAGGCAACGTATTAACGCTGCTCGTATCCGAAAAACTGGCCGTTAGCCTGCTTTATCAACTGCCCGATGAAGACGTCTGGTTAATGGCCGGTCCTGTCTCGCGCGGTGATACGCTGCCCATGAATTTACAATTGCCGCTGTTGATTGGTGTCATGGCTGTGCTGGGTTTAATTATCTATCTGATTATGCGCAGCATCGAAGCACGTATGGCGCGCCTTGAACTGGCGGCTACCCGCATTGCCAGCGGCCGTCTTGAAACGCGCGTAAAAATAGAAAGTGACGACTTTCTGGGCCGGTTAGGCATGGCGTTTAACGGCATGGCCAGCCAAGTGCAAACGCTGCTGCGTGGCCAGCAAGAGATGATTCGTGCGGTCTCCCATGAGCTTCGCACGCCGGTGGCGCGTATTCGCTTTGCCGTACAGATGGTCGAGGACATGACTGATCAGCCCGCTATTCGGCGCCAGTTGCAGGGAATTGATGCCGATATTTCGGAGCTTGACGAGTTGGTGGATGAAATCCTTACCTATGCTCGCTTGGGCGGTGAAACGGTGAACGGGGCCGAGCTTGAAATGGCGCTGGTGGACTGCCGGGCAATGGCCGAGCGTGTGATTGATACGCTGGCGCCACTCAATGAAGGGCTTACTATTGAACTGGCGGATGGGCCGGATATTGAGCTTTTAGCCGAGCCTCGCTATTTACAGCGGGCGCTGCAAAACCTGGTGGGTAACGCCTGCCGCTATGGCAAAAAACACCTTATTATCCGGCTTTGGAGCGAAGATCAGCTGGTGCGTATTGATGTTGAGGATGACGGCCCAGGCATTCCGGCAGATGCCCGTGTGGATATTTTTAAGCCGTTTACTCGGCTGGACGATAGTCGGGCCCGCAGCCTGGGAGGCTACGGCTTGGGCCTCTCCATCGTGCAAAAGATTATGGCGGGCCACGGCGGCAGCGTCACCGTAGATACCAGCCCTGCGTTGGGTGGCGCACGCTTTACGTTGCTGATTCCTCGTCGTGAGTCGCTGGTTTAATGCCTGTGAGTACCGCAAACGAGGTTTCACGTGCGGTACGTAGAAAATCCTTCATCCAGGGCGCTTCCAGCGTCTCTTCTCGAACGGCCGCGTACAGCGTGCTCCAAATGCCGTTTTCACCCAGCTTAACGGCGCTGACGTAATCGCGCTCCAGATACTCCGTTAGCGCCCAGTTGGGCAGGGCACATACGCCTCGGCCGCTGGCGACCAACTGCATCATCATGATGGTAAGTTCGGCGGTGCGAATCTCCTGAGGACGTACGTTTGCTGGGTCCAAAAACTGCGTAAACACATCCAGGCGTGCCTGCTCTACGGGGTAGGTGATCAGCGTTTGGTCTGCCAGGGCTTGAGGCTCGATAAAGAGCTTCCCTGCATAAGCGTGCTGACGTGCTACGGCCAAAAGCCCTTCATAGCGAAACAGCGGCGCATAGTGAACACCCTCCAGTGCCTGAGGGTCGGCAGTAATGACCAGATCCAACTGCTCGCGTGCCAGCGCCGGTAGCGGGTCAAAGTGATGGCCGCTGGGAATATCAATTTCCACTTCCGGCCAGTGGTCGCGAAAGTAATCGACGGTAGGCATTAGCCATTGAAAGCAGCTGTGGCACTCAATGGCCATGTGCAGCCGCCCCTGCTCGCTCCCCGCCAGCCGGGCCACATCGCGTTCGGCTTTGCGCACTTCCGGAAGTATCTGGTCGGCCAGGGCTAATAGCCGTAAACCTGCCCGAGTAAACTCGACGGGCCGTGTTTTACGCACAAAAAGCGGGCTGTTAACCCGACCTTCCAGGTCTTTGAGCTGATGCGAAAGGGCCGATTGGGTAAGGTGAACGCGTTCGGCGGCCTCCACCAGTGAACCCGTTTCACGTAGGGCAAGCAGTGTGCGTAGGTGGCGTAACTCAATCATGGATAATATCTTTCAATTTGAAAGGATTTATCATGACAGTCTCTCATGTACTTGGCTATTGGCGTAGGCGTCTTTGCATGAGTTTAAAAGTGTGAGAAGCGTGCTTGCCAGCAGTAAAGCCGCTTATTAACGGCATTACTGCGCTTACTGGATTTTTCCGGTCATGCACATTGTGCTAGCTTTTGGATGCGAACGCGTAAAGCAGGGTCTCCTGAGCGCTGATCGCATCGCTATCACCGGGGTCCTGTAAGCGATAGGAGCCATCGCTTTGCAGCAGCCAGCTCTGGCAATTATCGACCAGGTAGGTTTCCAGGTCTTTACGCACTCGGGTGGCGAGCTTTTTGTCCAATAGCGGAAAGCAGGTTTCGACCCGGTGGAACATGTTGCGCGACATAAAGTCAGCGCTTGAACACCAGGTTTCCGATTTACCGTCGTTATGGAAGTGAAACACCCGGGTGTGTTCCAGAAAACGGCCAATAATCGAGCGCACACGAATGTTTTCAGAAATGCCCGGAAGGTTGGGTTTTAGGCAGCACATGCCACGGATAATCAAATCGCACTCAACGCCCGCCTGGGAGGCACGGTAAAGCGCTTTAATCAGCCTGGGCTCGGTGAGTGAATTACACTTGATAATGATATGCCCGCGCTTACCCTTTTGTGCCAGCTGTGCTTCACGGTCAATCATCTCCACCAAACGCTCATGCAGCGTAAACGGTGCGTGCAGCAGCGTATCAATTTTGCGCGCCCGGCCCATCCCTGAAAGCTGCTGGAAGACCTTGTGCACATCGGCACATAGCGCTTTGTTGGCGGTTAACAGGCTGTAGTCGGTGTAAAGCTTGGCGGTTTTAGAGTGATAGTTGCCCGTACCCATGTGCGCGTAGTGGCGCAGCTCGCCCTTTTCACGCCGGACAATATGCAGCATCTTGGCGTGGGTTTTATACGCCATAATGCCGTAAATAACGATGGCCCCGGCTTCCTGTAGGCGAGAGGCAAGCTGAAGGTTATCCGCTTCGTCAAAGCGTGCGCGTAGCTCGATAACGACGGTGACTTCCTTACCTTGACTCGCGGCATCCACTAGCGCGCTCACAATAGGCGATTCGGCGCCGGTGCGGTAAAGCGTCTGTTTAATGGCCAGAACGTTTGGGTCGCGAGCCGCCTCACGCAGTAGTTCCTCAATAGGTGAGAACGACTGGAAGGGGTGGTGAAGCAAAACATCGTTTCTGGCAATCGAGTCAAACATGGAGCCGATTTTAAGCGTCTTGGGCACACTCGGCGTATACGGGCGATACACCAGTTCGGGGCGATCAACGTCTCCCAGCACCGACATCATGCGGGTCAGGTTAACGGGCCCTTCAACGCGATAGAGATCCTCGGCATCAAGCTCAAACTGGCGCATTAAAAAGTTGGTCAAGTCGTCGGGGCAATTATCGGCGACTTCCAGGCGTACACCTCTGCCATAACGGCGGGCCAGCAGCTCGCCTCGCAGCGCCGAGGCCAGGTCAGAAACCTCTTCCGGGTCGACGGTCATGTCGGCGTTGCGCGTCAATCGGAATTGATAGCAGCCGCGTACGCGCATACCGGGAAATAGCTCCTCAGCATGGGCGTGAATCATGGAGGAGAGGAAGATATATTCAGAGTAGCCTTCGGCGCAGAGCGCTTTGGGAAGTGCCATTAAACGCGGGAGCGAGCGAGGGGCAGGAAGAATGGCCATGCCGCCTGCGCGGCCAAAGGCATCTTTACCTTCCAGCTCAACAATAAAGTTAAGGCTCTTATTGACCAGCCGTGGGAACGGGTGCGAAGGATCAAGGCCTATCGGGCTGATGACGGGCATGATCTCGTTATTAAACATCTCATGTACCCACTGCTTTTGCGCTTCGGTCCACTGTGCGCGGCGCCGAAAACGCAGGCCCTGTTGCTCCAGGGCGGGTAGCAGCGTGTCGTTAAGAATTTTGTACTGACGAGAGATCTGCTGGTGGGCAATTTCGGAAATTTCAGCAAGCACCGCCTTGGGCAAACGGCCATCGGCCGCTGTTGTATCATCGCCCATGGCCATCTGGTGTTTTAAACCCGCCACGCGAATTTCAAAAAATTCATCCATGTTGGATGAGAAAATAAGCAGGAACATCAGTCGATTAAGCAGTGGATGCGCATCGTCCAGTGCCTGTTCCAGAACGCGAATATTAAATTGAAGGTGGGAAAGCTCGCGGTTTAAATAGAGTTGGGGATCGTCCAGATCGGTTTCACTAAGGGTATCCTTGGCGTGCACACCGTTGGGCGTACGATTAATGCGTAACGGTAAACCATCCATTTCAACGTTGGGTAGTTCGCTCAGTGATAGCGCTGTAGATGGTGTAACGTGATCGTCCATATAAGGCTCCCCCGCATTAATGGCTTCAAACTAGCATAGCGTGATACCTGCCGTGCAAAGCAGTATGCGGGAGAAAGATGACAGAAAAATGTCATATATCTGTCATCTTGAGGGCGGGCTTCTAGCGTTGGTTCTGCAATAGTCGAGCGGCTTCCAGGGCAAAATACGTCAAGATACCGTCGGCCCCGGCACGTTTAAAGCACATCAGTGATTCCAGAATCACCGGCTCGGCTTCCAGCCAGCCGTTATCGAACGCGGCGCGGTGCATGGCGTATTCGCCACTTACCTGATAGGCAAAGGTGGGCACTTTAAGCTCGGTTTTAACCCGGTGCACCACGTCCAGATAGGGCATGCCGGGTTTCACCATGACCATGTCAGCGCCTTCACTGATATCCATGGCCACTTCGTGCAGCGCTTCATCGCTATTGGCCGGGTCCATCTGGTAGGTACGTTTGTCGGCTTTGCCTAGATTGGCCGCCGAGCCGACCGCGTCACGAAACGGGCCGTAGTATTTGGAAGCGTACTTGGCGCTGTAGGCCATGATCCGCACATTGTGCAGAAGCTCTTGCTCAAGTACTTGGCGGATAGCGCCAATGCGACCATCCATCATGTCTGAAGGCGCGACAACATCCGCCCCGGCTTCAGCATGGGAAAGTGCCTGCTTAAGCAGCGTTTCTACCGTGCGGTCGTTCTGAACGTAGCCTTGCTCATCTAAAATACCGTCCTGGCCGTGGCTGGTGTAAGGGTCCAGGGCGACATCGGTAATAATGCCCAACTCAGGCAACGCCTCTTTGAGCGCGCGCACGCTGCGCTGAACCAGTCCGTTGGCATTATAAGCCTCTTCGGCAAGCTCGCTTTTCTGCTCGGTACCTACCACTGGGAAGAGCGCCAGCGCGGGAATACCTAAGGCAAACGCTTCCTTGGCTTGTTCAATCAATAAATCAATCGACAGGCGCTCAACGCCAGGCATGGAAGCAATGGCTTCACGCTGATTTTCACCCTCTAAAACAAACACCGGCAAGATTAAATCAGACGGTGTCAGGGTCACTTCCTGCATCAACCTACGGGAAAAATCATCGCGGCGCATGCGGCGCAGCCGAGTGTTGGGAAACTGGCGGGGAGTGAGTGTGCTCAAGAGATCTCTCCGTAATAAAGGGTCATAAATAAAGATGCCCATAGGCTTGGATTGAGTATATCAGGCATGTCTTACGGCGAAAGCCGTCTTGTGGCAAACCGCCACACTGACTAAAGTGAGCGATTGCTTTGCTGTATTGCATTCGGCAGACACTGCGATAAGGGAGATAGGCATGACCAAACAGGTGGCAGTGGTATTAGCGGGTTGTGGCGTTTTTGATGGTTCTGAAATTTATGAAACCACGTTAACGCTGTTGCGTTTGGACCAGTTGGGCATCGGTTATCGCTGCTTTGCGCCCGATATTGAGCAACATCATGTTGTTAACCACCTCACTCAGGAAGCTGTAGAAGGTGAGTCACGCAACGTGCTTCAGGAGTCAGCGCGCCTTGCACGTGGCGACATCCAGCCGATGACTGAGCTAAAGGCTGATGAGTTTGACGCGGTCATTGTGCCGGGTGGGTTTGGCGTGGCGAAGAATTTGTCTGACTTTGCAAGCGCAGGGGACGGCATGCAGGTGTTGGAGGCACTAAAAGACGCGCTTTCCGGCTTTCGGGAAGAGGAAAAACCGATTGGGTTAATGTGTATTGCGCCGGTATTGGTGCCACGGCTTTTGGGTGAGGGTGTTGCGGTTACCGTGGGCCATGACCCAAGTGTGTCGGGGGCTATCAGCGCCATGGGTGGCCTGCATCGCAGCTGTGCAGTGGATGACATCGTGGTCGACTTGGAGCACCGAGTGGTCACCACGCCCGCCTATATGCTGGCAACGCGTATCAGTGAAGCCGCCACCGGTATTTTTAAGCTGGTAGACCGCATTGACGAAATGATGGACTAATAAGCGGTAGACGCTGCGCTATAAAAAAAGCCTCTGTCATGAATAATGACAGAGGCTTTTTAACGTGATGATAACGTCAATAGCGATGCGGTGGGTTTCAGGTGGTAGAAGCGCCGTTTACGGCTACTGCTCCTCGGTGGCTTGCTCATCACGCCGCTTGCGCACCAGGCGACCAAACAGCAGGCCTACCTCGTAAAGCAGATACATGGGCAGTGCCAACAGGCTTTGTGATACCACATCTGGCGGCGTTAGCAGCATCCCTATGACAAAGCAGCCCAGAAAAACATAGGGCCGCTTTTTGGAAAGGCTCTCTACGCTGGTGGCGCCCGACAGGATTAACAAAAAGGTCGCAATGGGGATTTCAAACGCCACGCCAAAGGCGAAAAAGAGCTTCAGTACAAAGTTCAGGTACTGGTTAATATCGGTCATGACCGTGACGTTTTCAGGCCCGGCCTGGGTGAAAAAGGCAAACAGCAGCGGAAACACCACATAGTAGGCAAAAGCCGCACCCGCATAAAAAAGCCCAATACTTGAGACCAGAATGGGAATCGCCAAGGCTTTTTCATTATCGTATAGCCCTGGCGCGATAAACGCCCATGCCTGATGCAGTACAAAGGGTATAGCGATAAAAACGGCGACCACCAGGGTTAGCTTAAAGGGCGCTAGAAAGGGCGAGGCTACTTCGGTCGCAATCATCTGCGAACCCGGCGGTAGCAGAGCCATCAGCGGCTCGGCCACAAAGCCATAGATATCATTGGCAAAAGCATAAAGGCCCAGAAAAACCACTAAAATGACCACCACCGCACGGACAAGGCGCATGCGAAGCTCAATCAAATGCTCAATCAATGGGGCCTGCTGCTGATCGTTCTGGGGTTCCCGAGCGTCGCCAGAGGTACTCATGGGTTCTGACTATCCTTTTTAGAGGTCGCCTTTAAGGGCTCGTTGGAGGTGTGGGGCGCCGCTTCGTTCACTTCCCGCTGCGCTTCATCCAACTGGGCACTTGCCTGGGCTACACGTTGCTCCGTTTCACTCTGGCTTGCCGATGAAGAAGTGCTGCGCGAGGAGGGAGTGTCGAGAATACTCTCAACGTCTTTTTTAGCACTCTTCAGACTATCGTTAATGGTCTTTTGCTGCTCGTTCAGCGTTTGGCGCAGCTCTTCTGCTTCAAGCTGCGCGCTAATTTCGCGCTGCATGCCGGATATCGTGCGCTTGATTTTACCAACCCAAAGGCCTGCCGTACGCGCCGCCCGAGGGAGGCGCTCAGGGCCAAGTACCAGTAGTCCCACGACACCGACAAGCATCAGTTCAAGAAAGCCGATATCCAACATAAATTATTTGGGCTCTTCGTTACGGGCCTTGCGATTTTCTTCGGCCTGAACGTCATAAGTGTTGCCAGGTTCTTCGTGGCTAACCTTGGCATGCGGAGGCTCGGCGTCTTTCTTTTCGTCGTCTTTCTCATCTTCATGCACCGCTTTTTTAAAGCCTTTAACCGCGCCGCCCAGGTCGGTGCCCACATTGCGTAGCTTTTTGGTGCCGAAGATTAAAATAATGATGCCTAATACAATTAGCAGCTGCCAAATACTGATGCCACCTAACATATGCGTATCCTCGTTAATTCAAATGCGTGTTATTTATTATGGCGTACGTGCGGCTTTTTCGTCATGGCCGGAAATGCCAAAGCGCCGCGCCAACTCGTTTAACACATCCTGATGATCCAGCTCCAGGTGAGAGAGCATAACCAGCGTATGGAACCAGAGGTCGGCGGTTTCCGAGACCAGTGCCTGGTGCTGCTCGGGGCTGCCGTGTTCTGCATCCTTTGCGGCAAGCAGCGTTTCGGTGGCTTCTTCACCCACTTTTTCGAGTATCTTGTTCAAACCCTTATGATGCAAGGAGGCAACGTAAGAATCTTCAGAAGAAGCGCTGCGCCGCTGCTTTAGTACCTCGGCGAGGGTGTCCAGCACGGGGGCGTGATTAGACGTTAAAGGGGTATTCATGAGTCTCCTTTACAACAGTGAGCATCATCATTCGTTAGTGAAAGTCCCACCACGTGCGAACGTCCAACCACGTTTATAACAACGCTATTGCCATAACAGTAGCAGCAAGCCAATGGCGGCTGCGCCTAAAATCGGCCAATCCTGAGTAGCGGCCCAACTGACAAGCGGTTGCCAGGCCAGTGCAATTGCTACCAGGAGCAGACCAATCCGTAAGCGGTGATGGCGTTTTCCTTGATCCGCCATTTGGCGCTGCATGTGATGAATCGAGTCGACCTGTTGGTGACGCTGGCGATGTTCAACTTCCATCCGGGTCAGCGCCTGGTGGGCAAGAACGGGCAGTTCAGGCAACTGATGAGAAAGCTCAGGCGCTTGGCGCTTTAACGACTCCCACAGCCCGCTAATGCCCGCGCGGTCTTTCATCCACTGCTCAAGATAGGGCTTGGCAGTGCTCCACAGATCAAGTTCCGGATAGAGCTGGCGGCCAAGGCCTTCAATATTGAGCAGGGTCTTTTGCAGCAGTACCAACTGAGGCTGGACTTCCATATTAAAGCGCCGAGCCGTTTGAAAAAGCCCTAACAGTACTTGGCCAAAAGAAATGTCTTTTAAAGGCTTTTCAAGGATCGGCTCGCAAACGGTGCGGATGGCCGCGGCAAACTCATTCGCGCGAGTATTCTCGCCCACCCAGCCAGATTCGATGTGCAGCGCGGCGACTTCATAATAGTCTTGATGGAAAAATGCCAAAAGGTTACGCGCGAGATAGTCCTGATCCTCGCGGGTTAAACTGCCCACAATCCCACAGTCGATCGCAATGTATTGAGGATCTTCGGGATTATCGCAATTAACAAAAATATTACCCGGGTGCATATCCGCGTGGAAGAAGTTGTCGCGAAATACCTGGGTAAAAAAGAGTTCTACGCCGCGCTCAGCGAGTTTCTTTAAGTTGACCCCACGGGCGGTCAGCGTCTCCATATCCGCGACGGGTACACCGCGAATACGCTCCTGAACCATCACGTGTCGACGTGTGAAAGGCCAATAAATAGTCGGTACAAACAGCAGCGGTGAATCCTTGAAGTTACGCTTGAGCTGTGAGGTGTTGGCCGCTTCTTTATAAAGGTCCAGTTCGTCGAATAGCGTGGCCTCATAGTCGCGAATCACTTCGACCGGGCGCAGTCGGCGGGCTTCAGGCACCTTGGCAAACAGTTTGGCAACCTGATACATCAGTGCCATGTCCTGGCGCATGATGCGGTCGATACCGGGGCGGATAATTTTAACCACCACCTCTTCGCCGCTATGTAGCTTGGCCGCATGTACCTGGGCGATGGATGCCGAGGCAAGCGGTGCCTGCTCGAATTCAGCGAACGCTACATCAAGTGACATCTCCAGCTCTTTTTCGACCCGGGCGGCGGCAAGTTCGCCCGGAAAGGGCGGCACCTGATCCTGTAGGCGTCTAAGCTCGTTGGCGACATCATCCGGCAAGAGGTCTCGACGCGTGGAGAGCATCTGGCCAAACTTGATAAAAATAGGCCCCAGCGCTTCCAGCGCCAGGCGCAATCGCTCGCCACGACTGCGATGACCAACCGAAAAAAGCTGTAGCGGTGAAAACCATAAAAGCGCTCGTAGCCAAAACGGCAGCCGCTCCATGGGGATCAGAGTGTCTAGCCGATGGCGCGCAATAATCCAAAGAATTTTGAACAGACGCAGGCTCATGCCGACGGCTCCTGTGAGGCAAGCGATGAGTCACGCACCAGACGGCGATGGAGTCGGTTAAAGCGGGCTTCCAAACGGTCAGTTGCCACTTCAAGTTCGGTTAAGTGGTCACGCAGCACATCACGCTGCTGGCGGCCTGGCAGTAAACGCGCTTCTTCAAATACATACTCTGAGACATCCTGAAGAAGCTCATTTTTGGTACGCAGCCCCCAGCGCGTCAGGCGGCGCACGCCTTCGGCCAACGAGTGAGCGGGGATATCGCCCAACCAATTGGCAAGCTCGGCTTCCCAGTCGATATCCAGGTCAAACAGCAGGTCGCGGGTAGCCTCCAGCAGATGAAGGCGTCCGCGCACCGCGAGCTTGCCGTCAAACATGAGCCGCTCAATGGAAGCGCCGCTGATCCATTCAGAGAAGGTTTCAGGCGTGAGTTCTACCACTGCGTCGACATCGGCTTCGTCTACGTCGTCGCCACGGAGTAGGTCAATACCTGCCAAATGGTAATGCAGTACCAGCTGCAGATGTGGCTTTTCCAAACGCACCAAAAGCCGACTGCCCGCCAGGGCCGCTAAGCGAGCCGGTGCGGCAGGGTCGCGAGCGAGCAGGGCATTAAGCGTACGTTCACAACCGGCCAACACAAGTGTCGGGGTTAACAGCATGCTGACCTCGTGATCGTTGATACCACTATCGACGATAACGTCATAACTTGATGCCACGGTGCAGGGCCACAATGCCGCCTGTCAGGTTGGTGTACTCCACCCGCTCAAGGCCTGCTGCTTCCATCATCGCTTTAAGTGTTTCCTGGTTCGGGTGCATGCGAATGGACTCAGCTAAATAGCGGTAGCTTTCGCCGTCTCCAGCGACAAGCTCGCCCATTTTAGGCAGCAGGCGGAAAGAGTACTCATCGTAGGCTTTAGAAAGCAGCGGGTTATTGGGCTTGGAGAACTCCAGCACCAGCAAGCGGCCGCCCGGTTTTAGCACGCGGGCCATGGAGCGTAGCGCGGCGTCTTTGTTGGTCACATTACGCAAGCCGAACGCAATCGTAATACAGTCAAAGCTATTATCAGGGAAGGGCAAGCACTCAGCGTTGGCCTGAACGTATTCAACATTGCCACCGACGCCATTATCCATCAGCTTGTCGCGGCCAACCTTCAGCATGGAGGCGTTGATGTCGGCAAGCACGACTTTGCCGCGCGGGCCAACAATACGTGAGAACTTAAGGGTTAAATCTCCGGTGCCCCCCGCGATATCTAAAACGTGGTGGCCGGGGCGAACGCCCGCACGCTCAATGGTAAAGCGTTTCCATACACGGTGGATGCCCATCGACATTAAGTCGTTCATAACGTCGTAACGGGCGGCGACAGAGTGGAATACATCCGCTACACGTGATGCTTTCTCGTCGACCGGGACTTCTTGATAACCAAAATCGGTGGTGCGCTTTTCCGTGGGGCTCATGGGGCTTTAGCTCCCGAGTTCGAGGCGGTAACAATCGACCAGATGGTCGTCGTATAAAAAGGTTGGCGATATTGTAGCCTTGTCTGCCCCAATTTGTCTGCGCCTGGTCGGATGCGCTGGGTCATGGTTTTTGAGTTTGGTTCTTGGATTATGGTTCTTGAAGCATGCTTCTCGATTCTCGAATCACAGCTGCTTGAATTGGATACCTGCCGGCTCGCGCGATGCACCGGCTTCTTTTAGCCGCTGCAGGTAGTTCTCCCAATAGGCTTTTTGATGCGTGGCGAGTTCAAACAGGTATTCCCAGCTATAAATGCCGCTGCTATGCCCGTCATCAAAGTAAAGCTGTAGCGCATAGTTGCCTGTCTGGACGATGTTTTGTAGCCCAACATCCTTTTTACCGACTTGAAGCACAGCGGTATCACCGCCATGACCACGTACCTCCGCAGAGGGCGAGTAAACCCGCAAAAACTCTATCGGCAACCGGAAGCTCTCACCGCTGGCATAGCCAAGCTCAAGTTCGCGGGCCTTTTTATGATAGTGAACCCGGTTGGGGGCGGGAGCGTTCATGCACAAACCTCTTGGCTCATTGCCGAGATAGCTTGCCCACCTTCTGCGCCCCATTGAAGCAGGCATCAGTGGGCAAGCGATTTAAGCGATCATTACAGGATATAGCGCGACAGGTCTTCGTCGACAGCCAGTTCACCTAGTTGGGCATTCACATAATTGGCATCAATGACCAGCGGGCTGTCCATATCGCCGCCCTTGAACGAGGCTTCTTCCAGCAAGCGCTCCATCACGGTGTGCAAGCGGCGAGCGCCGATGTTTTCGGTGCCTTCGTTAACCTGCCAGGAGATCTCGGCGATACGCTCAATCCCGTCAGGGGTGAACTCAATACCCAGCCCTTCGGTTGCCAGCAGCGCCTGGTACTGTTTGGTCAATGATGCGGATGGCTCGGTCAGAATGCGCTTGAAGTCGCCCGGCGTTAGCGCATCAAGCTCCACGCGGATCGGCAGACGGCCCTGTAACTCGGGGATCAAGTCAGACGGACGCGCCAAGTGGAAAGCGCCGGATGCGATGAACAGGATATGGTCAGTTTTTACCATGCCGTACTTGGTGGAAACCGTAGAGCCTTCGATCAACGGTAGCAGGTCACGCTGAACACCTTCACGAGAAACTTCACCACCGCTGGATTGTCCGCTGCCCTTGGCAACTTTGTCGATCTCATCGAGGAACACGATGCCGTGCTGCTCTACGGCCTCAACGGCACGCGCTTTGATTTCATCTTCATTCACCAGCTTGCCGGCTTCTTCATCGCGCAGTAGTACCAGCGCTTCTTTGACCGTTACGCGGCGCTGCTCGCGTTTCTGCTGGCCCATGTTGGAAAACAGGCTCTGCAGTTGATTGGTCATCTCTTCCATGCCGGGCGGCGTCATGATGTCGACACCCGCGCTCTGGGAAGATACCTCTATATCTATCTCTTTATCATCCAGCTGGCCTTCGCGCAGTTTTTTGCGAAAGCTTTGACGCGTGCTGGAGTCTTCACGAGGCTTGTCTTCCTGGCCGCGGGGCGGCGGCAGAAGCGCATCAAGCACGCGATCTTCAGCGGCATCGTCGGCACGATGGCCGACTTCCTCTTTGGCATGCTCGCGCACCATTTTCATGGCCGATTCCATCAAATCACGAATGATGGATTCCACATCGCGTCCAACGTAGCCTACCTCGGTAAATTTAGTAGCTTCTACTTTGATAAACGGCGCACGGGCGAGTTTCGCTAAACGGCGCGCAATCTCGGTTTTACCCACACCGGTCGGCCCGATCATCAAAATATTTTTCGGGGTTACTTCAGGACGCAGGTCGTCGTCAAGCTGCATGCGGCGCCAGCGATTGCGCAGCGCAATGGCAACGGCGCGCTTGGCGTCTTGCTGGCCGATGATGTATTGATCAAGCGCGTGGACGATTTCGCGGGGTGTCATCTGAGTCATTAAGTCAGCCTCAACGTTCGTTGGTATTCAGCTCTTCGAGCGTCACGTGATGGTTGGTGAATACACAGATGTCACCGGCAATTTGGAGCGATTTCTCGGTGATTTCACGCGCGGAAAGCTCGGTATTCTCAAGTAGCGCTCGGGCACTTGCCTGGGCAAAGTTGCCGCCTGAGCCAATCGCGATAATGCCGCGTTCAGGCTCAACCACATCGCCGTTGCCGGTAATGATCAGCGAGGCGCTGTGGTCAGCGACGGCAAGCAGCGCTTCCAACCGGCGCAGGGCACGGTCGGTGCGCCAGTCTTTGGCTAGCTCAACGGCCGCCTTGGTCAAGTGACCCTGGTACTTTTCAAGCTGGGCTTCAAAGCGCTCAAACAGCGTAAATGCGTCAGCGGTGCCGCCTGCAAAACCGGCGAGCACCTTGCCACGGTAAAGGCGACGCACCTTGCTGGCGTTGCCTTTCATCACGGTGTTGCCAAGTGATACCTGGCCGTCGCCTGCCAGGGCAACCTGATTACCGCGACGTACGGATACGATAGTGGTCATGGAGATAACTCCTTGGGGGAGGCGTGCTCCCGATAACTGAACGGCCGCTTAAACGATGATAGAGCGACCGCCTATAAAAGACGATGAACAATAAAATGCGGGCGGCTGATAAAAAATCAACCGCCCGCTGGGTAACGCCTACCGCTTTATTCGTTTGAGGCCCGGTTATTAAAATCAGTTTTGCAGCTGTATCAACAAGGGTTCAATGCCTTGCGTGGTCATTAAATCCTGGGCGCGGTTCAACTCGCGTGTGTCTTCGTAAGGGCCTACCTGGACACGGTGCCACGTATCGCCGCCTGCTTGCACTTCGCTGATTTGCGCCAGTAGGCTCAAATTACGTAACCGGCTGCGTAGTTGCTCGGCATCGCTTAGCTCACGAAACGAAGCGGCCTGCAATACGTAGCGATTAGGCGCGCTGGTGCTGGCGGGGGCTGTCGGCTGCGCGGTACTTGCCTGCTCTTCCGGCCGCGTGTTGGCCGCAATCACCTGAGCGATAGGGTCGTCAGTTGATGACGTTTGGGTTGAGGCGCTCTCGGCGGCTTGCACATCAACTTGCTCGGCAACTTCCGGGCGGGTAACGCTTGAAGGAAGCGTGACACCCGGGGCAATGACCTCGGTTTCAGGCAGCAAGGTATAGAACTCGAACGTGGGCATCGAGGGTTCGCTTGCGGTTTCGTTTTCCCTGGCGGCGGCACGCTCGGCACTTTCGGGTTTGGAGAGTACCGTTGCCTGCGGCTGGTCACTTGGCGTGTCCTGCCAGGGCGCCGTGCCGTGCTGGTGCTGAGCAAGGAAAAAACCTGCGGCCATACCGGCAAGACCCCATACCCAGCCCGGCAGGCGAAACCCTCTGCCTTTGGTGGAGCGAGGGGCTTTACGCTGCGAGGTAGCGCCCTGGCGAGGGCGAGCAGGCTTTTTGCGCGGGCTGGCCATGGCTTACATCTCCTCGGGGGCACTAACGCCCATCAAGTCCAGGCCATTACGCAGTACCTGACGGGTTGCCAGACCCAGCGAGAGACGCACGTTACGAAGCGTATCGTCTTCGACCATGACTTTGACCGCGTTGTAGCAGGTATGGAAATCCCCCGCCAGGTCCAGTAGATACTGCGCCACTTGCTGCGGTTCGCGGTTTTTCGCCGCGTTTTGAACCACTTCTGGATAGCGCGCCAGGCGGTTAAGCACGGCTTTTTCCTGGTCGCTTCCCAGCAGCGCGAGGTTGGCAAGCGCCAAGGCATGATCAAAAGGCTGGCCCGCTGCCTCTGTTTTACGCAGCATGCTGCTTACGCGTGCGTGGGCGTACTGAATGTAGTACACCGGGTTGTCGTTGGACTGTGAGCGCGCCAGGTCAATATCGAAAGTTAGCTGTGAGTCGGCGCGGCGTGCAGCGAGGAAGAAGCGCGTGGCATCACGGCCCACTTCATCAATCAGGTCACGCACCGTAACGTAGCTGCCTGCCCGCTTGGAGAGTTTTACTTCAACGCCAGAGCGCGTGACCATCACCATCTGGTGCAGTACGTAGTCGGGCCAGCCTTTGGGAATGCCCACTTCCAGCGCTTGAAGGCCCGCACGCACACGGGTAACGGTCGAGTGGTGGTCGGCCCCCTGCTCGTTAATCACGGTGGTAAAGCCGCGCTGCCATTTATCCAGGTGGTAAGCAACGTCGGGCAGGAAGTAGGTATAGCCGCCTTCACGCTTGCGCATGACGCGGTCTTTGTCATCGCCAAAGTCAGTGGTACGCAGCCACATGGCGCCATCTTCTTCATAGGTGTGGCCGTTGGCGACGAGTTTTTCAACCGCTTCGTTGACCTTGCCGTCCTGATAAAGCGATGACTCCAGGAAGTACACGTCAAATTCAACGCCGAAAGCCTTTAGGTCCAGATCCTGTTCGCGACGCAGCCAGGCAACGGCAAACTCTTGAATGGCCTCCAGGTCATCAGCGTCTGCCTTAGCGGTTACTTCACGGTCATCGGCAGTGACCGTTTTACCCGCCAGGTAGTCGTTAGCGACATCGGTAATGTATTCGCCGCGATAGCCGTCTTCCGGCCAGCTTTCATCATCAGGGCCCAGATTTTTGGCGCGCGCCTGTACCGAACGGGCCAGGTTGGCAATCTGCGCGCCGGCATCGTTGTAGTAAAACTCACGCGTGACGTCGTAACCGGTTGCTTCCAGCAGGCGGCACAGGCAGTCGCCAATCGCGGCGCCGCGGCCGTGGCCTACGTGTAACGGGCCTGTTGGGTTGGCCGATACAAATTCGACCTGCACTTTTTCCGCCTTACCCACCATGCTGCGGCCAAAGGCGTCGCCGCTATCCAGCACTTGCGCCACAATTTGGGCGGCGGCATCTGCGGCGGCAAAAAAGTTGATAAACCCGGGCCCAGCAATTTCGGTTTTTTGAAGTGCATCGCTTTCTGGCAGCGCGGCAATCAGCGCCTCGGCCAGCTCACGAGGGTTTTTACCAGCAGGCTTGGCCAGCATGAGTGCCAGGTTCGTGGCGTAATCGCCGTGCGCCTTGTCTTTGGTGGGGTCAACTTTGATGTTGGGCTGAAGGTCATCAGGCAGCACGCCTTGGTGCTTAAGCGCATCAATGGCGCCGTTGAGCAGGGAAACAATCGTGTCTTTCATTTAGGTATCCGGGTAACGTCGGTGGCGGCGTGTGCAAGTGCGCACTTACGAAGTGCATCAGCAAAGCGGCCATTATCAGCATTTGGCGCGCAGTTTCAAAGGTGTTGATGCGATCCTTGCATAAGTGCCCTTGGCAATCCTGGCTATTTTCAACGGCGGCGACGCAGGCTAGGCAAGCGTTTGAGGGTCGATATCAATCGACCAGCGCACCTTGCGCGCCTCGCGGTTGGCCTCAAGCCATTGCACCAGCCAACTGGCCGCCACGTGCAATTGACTGCGCTTATTGGCGGTCAGCATCAAGTGCATGTGGTAGCGATTTTGGCGTCGCTCCATGGGCGCAGGCACGGGGCCCAGGCAGTAAGTGGTAAGGCCCGACGTTTTCAGCCACTCGCGCAGCGCTTGGCCTGCCTGTTGCGCTAAGGCAAGGGCCGCCGGTTCCTGGGGGCTTTCGATCCGTAGTAGCGCCATAAACGTGAACGGCGGCAGGTGTGCCTGGCGGCGCTCTTCCAGTAAGTTTCTCGCCAATGCTCCATAGCCCTGTTCGGCCAGCAGCCCTAAGTGAGGGTCATCCGGATGCAGTGTTTGCACCAGTACCCGCCCCTGGTCGGCTGCACGTCCTGCGCGCCCGGCCACCTGTTCCAGCAGCTGCGCGCTATGCTCCAGGGCACGGAAGTCGGCGGCGTAAAGACCGCCGTCAGCATTCACCACAACCACCAGTGTGACGTGAGGCAGATGATGCCCTTTGGCAAGCATCTGCGTACCCACCAGCAGGCAAGGCTCACCCCGCTGAATCTCCTTTAGGATCTGCTCAAAGCTGTCTTTCTTGCGGGTGCTGTCGCGATCAATACGGTGCACGGTGACCTTGGGGAAAAGGCCCTGGAGCGTCTCTTCGGTACGCTCGGTGCCGCTTCCCAGCGCACGTAAGTCGCCGCTGCCGCACTCGGGGCAGGCATCCGGCAGGGCGCGACGGCTATCGCAGTGGTGGCAGGCAAGTAGCGGCGGCTGGCGGTGCAGCGTCATGCGTGAGTCGCACTGGCCGCATTCCGCCATCCAGCCGCAGGCGTGGCAGGCAAGCGACGGCGCAAAGCCGCGCCGGTTGATGAAAATCAGCACCTGCTTGCCCGCACTCAAGGTGCTTTTGATCGCTTTGATAGCACCCGGTAGCAGGCCCCCCTGGCGGCGCTGGTGGCGTAAATCAAGAAGCTCCAGCTTGGCGGGCTGATGACGGCTGGGCCGCTGAGTAAGGCGCAGGTGGCGATAACTACCGGAAAGCGCCTGCTGTAGGCTCTCAAGCGAAGGTGTGGCGCTGCCCAGCAGTAGTGGAATGCCGTGGTAATGAGCGCGTGCAACGGCCAGGTCGCGGGCGTGGTAACGCAGCCCGTCGTGCTGCTTGTAAGAGCCGTCGTGCTCTTCATCGACAATGATCGCGCCTAGGTTGGCAAGCGGGGTAAAGATCGCCGAGCGTGTTCCGATGATAATCAGCGCCCGCCCGTTTGCCGCGGCTTCCCAAACGTCCAGCCGTTCGGGGTCGGTTAAGCCGGAGTGGAGTGCCACCACGGGCACCCGAAAACGGTTTCTAAAGCGCGCCAGGGTTTGCGGCGTCAGGCCGATTTCCGGCACCAATACCAGCGACTGCTTGCCTTTGGCGGCAATTGCTTCAATAAGCTGCAGATACACTTCTGTCTTGCCGCTGCCGGTAACGCCTTCCAGCAGGCAAGGGTGGTAGCTTTCAAGCTTTTCGTGTAGCGCCGCAAGGGCGGTGGCCTGCTCACGATTGAGCGGCAGTGCCGGTGTGGCAAGCAAACTGCCACTCGGCGTCTCGGGGGCGGTCAGGGTGATTTCCTGGTGGGTGACCAGCCCCTTCTTGCCCAGTGCTAGCAGCTGGTCGCGGCTAAAGCCGTGGGCGCTGACAGCCCGTGAAGGCAGGCCGTGCGGATGCTGGCATAAAAGCGCATACAGCTCGGCTTGTTTGGGCGCTCGGCTTAAATCCGGCGGGGTATGCGTTACGGCAAACCACAGCGTTTGCGTGCGCCCAGCCATTGGGTGGCCCTGGCGCAGCCGTGCAGGCAGCGCATGATGGAGCGTATCGCCCAGGCTGTGTTGGTAGTAGCGTGCGGCAAACCGGCATAGCCACAGCCAGTCATTGGGAAGTGGTGCATCATCCAGCGCTTCGCTGACAGCACGTAACTGGCTGCGTGGTAGTTCGCTGGTGGCAGCCAGTTCAACTACCACGCCCACCACTTCGCGCCGCCCAAAGGGTACGCGTACACGAAGCCCAGGCTGCCAGCCGCAAGGGGGAGTGCGGCTGGCGGGCAGGTAATCAAACAGGCGTCGGAGTGGGGACGGCAAGGCGACTTTTAGCACCTGCAAAGAAACAGTGTCAGGCAATTGGCCTCCGGCGATAAGTTTTGCTAAAATATGCGGCCGCTCTGAATCTAAACGATCAGACGGTTAACCGGTTAGTAGTTTTTCCAAACCCGTATGCGGTGCCTGGCAACGGATCAGGTGGCGGCATACCGCTTGAGAGATCATCACGATGAGACAAGGTATTCACCCGAATTACAATACGGTCACCGCTAACTGCTCTTGCGGTGCTAGCTTCCAGGTGGGCTCTACTTCTGGCCAGGATTTCTCGCTAGACGTATGCTCCAACTGCCACCCGTTCTACACAGGTAAGCAGAAGCAAGCGACCACCGGTGGCCGTGTAGAGCGCTTCAACAAGCGTTTCGGCGCTGCTGTTAAGCGCGGCTAATCCTAACGGATCAGCCACACTGCAAGTGCGGGTAAAATACCAGGTACTTGTAAGAAAAACCCACGCTACGGCGTGGGTTTTTTTATGGGCGAATTTCTATAAATGCCTGTTTGGATGAACAAATGGCGAGATGGAAGGGTTTTTCATAAATGCTGCGATACAGCAATAAGCAATGCGTTATAGCTAAAATGCTTCTGCATAAGATTCAGCAAATGGTTGGGAAAAGTAATTAACGTGAAGGAAAAATCGCTAAAAAAGCGTTTTCTTTTTGAGTTGACGACGCGCTTGAGGCGTCTTGAGTTTTTCTATATTCTGGAAGCACTTATATCTACTTTAGGCTAATTGGACCCTCATTATGACGGATGCAAATAAGCAGGCAGCACTGGACTATCATGCGAAACCGATTCCCGGCAAGCTATCGGTGGAGTTAACCAAGCCCACCGCAACAGCCCGGGACTTGGCACTGGCATATAGCCCTGGCGTTGCTGAGCCGGTTCGCGAAATTGCCCGCGATCCTGAAAATGCTTACCGTTATACGGGCAAGGGTAATTTGGTCGCCGTTATTACCGATGGCAGCGCCATTTTAGGCTTGGGGAATCTTGGCCCGCTGGCCAGTAAGCCGGTGATGGAAGGCAAGGGCGTGCTGTTCAAGTGCTTTGCCGGGATCAACTCGGTAGATATTGAGGTAGACGCAGAAAGCCCGCAGGCGTTTATCGACACCGTTGCCCGCATTGCCGATACTTGGGGCGGCATTAATCTTGAAGATATCAAAGCGCCCGAGTGCTTTGAGATTGAAAAAGCGCTGGTTGAGCGCTGCAATATCCCCGTCTTTCACGATGACCAGCACGGCACGGCTATTGTAACGGCCGCGGGTATGCTGAACGCGTTGGAAATCGCTGGTAAAACGATAGATAGCGTGAAGATCGTTTGCATGGGGGCCGGTGCGGCAGCGATTGCCTGCATGCGCCTACTGGTTTCGTGTGGCGCCAAAAAAGAGAACCTGGTGATGCTGGATCGCCGTGGCGTTATCCATACCGGCCGTGATGGTATCAATGAGTACAAGGCAGAGTTTGCGCTGGATACCGAAATGCGCACTCTGGATGATGCTATCGACGGCGCCGATGTGTTTATCGGTCTTTCCGGCCCGGGCTTGCTGTCGGCTGAGCAGGTTAAAAAGATGGCCGCTGACCCGGTGATTTTCGCCTGCACCAACCCGGACCCGGAAATTCATCCTGACGTTGCCCGTGAAGCGCGCCCGGATGTGATTATGGCGACCGGCCGTTCAGACTTCCCTAACCAGGTAAACAACGTGTTGGGCTTCCCGTTTATTTTCCGTGGGGCGTTGGATGTGCGCGCTACACGGATTAACGAAGCCATGAAGCTTGCCGCTGTGCATGCACTTAAGGATCTGGCCCGCGAGCCGGTTCCCGAGGAAGTGTTGAATGCCTATGAGCGTACGGAAATGAGCTTTGGTCGTGAGTACATTATCCCCACGCCGGTCGATATTCGCTTGCTGGAGCGCGTTTCTTCCGCAGTGGCTCAGGCGGCAGTAGATTCAGGCGTGGCGCGCAAACCGTACCCGGCTCACTACCCCCTCAAAACGATCAATGAGGCTTATGGCCAGTGATGTTTCGGGTGTTTAACACGCCGGTTTGATGGCTCCTTTCAACGCCCGCACTTGCTGCGGGCGTTGTGCTTTTAAGGAGCGGTTTCTAAAGGCTTTTGTACGAAGCTTAGCGAATCGGCTCGTCATGCACGCGTGTTAGCCCTTCCTGGGCGGTAGAGGCAATCAAGCGGCCATCACGGCGATAGATATGACCGCGTGCCAGGCCTCGCGAGTTGCCTGCCCAAGGGGAATCAATCACGTATAAAAGCCACTCATCCAGCCGTGCGTCCTCATGGAGCCATAGCGCGTGGTCAAGGCTTGCGATACGCAGTTTTGGGTCAGTGAACTGAATGCCGTGGGGCAGTAGGCTGGTGGTCAGTAGATTGAAATCAGAGGCGTAGGAGAGCAAGTGCCGGTGCAGGGTGGGGGCATCAGGCAGCGTGCCTGCAAAGCGAAACCATAAACATTGCCCAGCCGGGTCGCCGCTATCTGGATTGCCTTTAATATGCAAAAACTCGATAGGGTGGCCCGGAAAACGTGAGTGCTTGGCGGCGCCGCTCTCAATCAAGGCTTCCGGCGACTCGACATGGGGCATGGCGCGCTGGTGATGAAAACCTTCTTCAGGGCTGTGAAACGACGCGCTACAGAAGAAGATCGGTCGGCCTTTTTGAATCGCCGTAACGCGGCGCGTGGTAAAGCTCCCGCCATCGCGTACGTTATCCACCTGATAGACCACTGGGCGATGCGGGTCGCCAGGGCGAAGAAAGTAACCGTGTTGAGAGTGTGGGTGACGCTCAGCGGGTACCGTACGTGAGGCCGCCGCGAGCGCTTGACCAAGCACCTGTCCACCATAAAGCTGAGGAAAGCCCAGGTCTTGGCTTTGCCCTCGAAAGAGCGTCTCTTCGAGGACTTCAAGCTCAAGCAGGTTTACTAACGTATTCAGCGCGTCGGTCATTCCAGGTATCCTTGGTGCTATCTATTGTTGCCCATAGTGGCGGATATCACATACGGCGAGGCCGCCGTTGCTACCATCATTTTGCTACCTTAGCGGAGTTTGCCTTGATACGCAGCGATGAATTTTACATGCACCGCGCCCTTGAACAGGCGCATTTGGCGGCTGAGGCGGGTGAAGTGCCGGTAGGGGCCGTGGTGGTGAATAGCGAAGGAGAGATTCTTGCCGCTGCCCACAATGCGCCAGTGCTTAGCTGTGACCCTAGCGGCCATGCGGAAATTCGTGCCCTGCGTGAAGCCGGGCAGCAGAGAGCCAACTACCGGCTGGAAGGGTGTACGCTGTATGTCACGTTGGAGCCGTGCATGATGTGCGCGGGGGCCATTGTGCATGCACGCCTAAAGCGTTTGGTTTATGGCGCTGCTGAGCCTCGTACCGGTATGGTGGAGTCCAAGGCTAACCTGCTGGCCCAACCGTGGTTTAATCACCATGTGGAGGTGACGGCGGGCGTGCTGGCGCCATCGGCCAGCAAGTTATTAAAAGCGTTTTTTGCGGCAAGGCGCTAGCGTGTTTTATAGCTCTCTGGCGTGTCAAGAAGCCGCGGGATAAACGTCACCTGGTGGCCACGCACAATGAGTTGCAGAGCAAAGGCTTGGAGTGCGTTAGCGTGGTTGTATCATAGTGGTGATATGACTGCGTAGTGGCTCATGCCCCCGCCTCAGCCTGCGTAAGCGTCGCGTGCTTTAACGCGACCAGGTCAGCGCTGCCGGTACAAAAACAGGCAACGCGCAGCTGCTCAATGAGCGTTTGAAAGTGCTCGATAACGGCATCGCTGGAGGTGGTGGCACTGCTCAGCACCGCCGCTGCCTGACCTACCAGATGAGCGCCTAAACAGAGCGCTTTAGCCGCATCAATACCGCTGGCCACCCCGCCTGAAGCGATCAGCGGCATACCGGGCAGTGCCTGGCGCAAATCGTGCAGTGCTTGTGAGGTGGGGATTCCCCAATCGGCGAAGGCCATGGCGATGGCACGCGCTTGAGGTGTGCTGGCGCGCTCGCCTTCAACTGCCGCCCAACTGGTGCCACCCGCACCCGCAACGTCCAGCATCGCCACGCCTGCTTCGGAAAGTTGGCGACCCACAGAAACAGAAAGCCCAGCCCCAACTTCCTTGACCACCACAGGCACTTCCAGTTTGGCAACGGTGCGCTCAATGGCGGTGAGTATGCCTCGCCAATCGCGATCTCCACCTGTTTGTAGCGCTTCCTGTAGCGGGTTGAGATGAATAATGAGTGCGTTAGCTTCGATCATATCGACCGCGCGTCGGGCATAATCAAGCCCGCGTTCGCCTTTAATTTGGGCGGCTCCCAGGTTGGCCAGCAATGGGATGTCGGGAGCAATTCGGCGCAGTTCGCTCGTGAGGCCCCAGTTGGCTTCGCCTTCAATGGCCACGCGTTGTGAACCCACGCCCATGGCAAGGCCCAGCGTTTGAGCGGCCTCTGCCAAGTGCCGGTTGATATCCTTGGCTCGACTCGCTCCGCCGGTCATCGAACTGATGAGGATGGGCGCTTTTAGAGGTTGCCCGAACAGGTAAGTCCCCAGATCAATATCATCCAGGTTTAATTCCGGCAGCGCACAATGCTCAAAGCGCCAGTGTTCAAAACCTGGACGAAGGGTGCCGACGGCCTGGCGTGGGTGTAGCACGATATCCAGATGGTCGTTCTTACGCTGAGTCAGTTCGGTGTCTTTCATCGTCACTCCCTTGAACCTGAATCTGGCGGAAGCCGCCTGCCAAGTAGGAAACAGTACGTGGTCGGTTAGCTGATGGCTGTGCATGCCTTCCGGCGAAGTCATTAATGGTTTTTGATGTAACCAACTCTTATCTATCTACCCCGTTTCTATTGGTTTAACCAGACATGGCCAACTGCTTATCCAACCAGGTTGGCATAAAGTACTGAGGTACAATGCCCTGGTCGCAGGCGCAGGATAAACGCTTGTAATCGCCAGTACGTTTTTACCTGCTATTTGAAAAGCGTAATCCAAACACCAGAAATTTTCTTTAACCACGAAGGGCAACGTGGGCTCGAGCTGGAAGGCTCTGTAGTGAGGCTATTGATTCAACGGCGGAATTAACTCAAATGGCAGTAGGAGAGAACCGCCGGTTGCGGTTTGACCTAACTGGAAAAATTGCTGACGGCTGTGCTCAACGTACTCAAGCATCTCATAGTAGCGCCGGATATTGCGCACATAAATGACCGGCTCACCACCACGCGCATAGCCGTGGCGCGTTTGGCTATGCCACTCCTGTTGCTGTAACAGGGGAAGCGCCTCGCGAACATCTTGCCAACGGTTGGGGTCCCCACCGAGCTCTTCGGTAATTTTACGTGCATCGTAAAGGTGACCAAGGCCAACATTGTAGGCCGCCATGGCCATATAAAGACGATCATCTCCGGTAATGCTTTCAGGCAGGCGGTCTTTTAGGCTGCGCAGGTAGCGGGCGCCACCATCAATGCTTTGCGCCGCGTCTCGGCGGTTATCCACACCCATTTCGCTGGCGGTAGGGTGGGTGAGCATCATAACGCCTCGCACGCCGGTGGGTGACACCGCTTCCGCGTCCCAGTGGGATTCCTGATAACCCACTGCCGCCAGCAGTTTCCAGTCAAAACCTGTGTCACGTGCCGCCTGTTTAAACAGGTCGGCAAACTGGGGTAAACGTGCATCCAGGTGCGTTAAAAAGGTGCGCGTACCCACGTACTCTAAATAATCGTCATGGCCAAAGTAGCGGTTAACCAGGTGGTCGAGCGTGCCATTTTCCTGAAGGGTTTGCAGGAAGTCATTGGCGGCTTCGAGCAGCCCTAAACCGCGGCCGCGAGGAAGCGCCCATACCATGGAAAGCGGGTCGCCCATTAAAAAGCCGCGCTCTACATTGGGGAAAAAGAGTCGGTTAAGCCGGAACTGATGATCAAAAATAACCGCTGCGTCCAGCACGCCGCTCTCGACCTGGACAAGCAGTTCATCGACATCCAGCTCGTGAGACTCTTTCCAGCTTAAGTCAGCGTAGTCGCGCTGCAACTCACGCAGCGCTTCGCTGGTACCTGCCTGGCTTAGCGTGCCAATCTCAAGGCCTACCAGATCGCTGGGTGCCTTTATGCCGTGTAAACCGCGCCGGTACACCAGCAGTGGTTGCATTTGAATGATGGGGCGGGTGTAGTGCACATCGGATGCGTCAGGGAGTAGGGGTAGGGCGGCAGCGCCAAAATCGCCCTGTTCACGCACGGCCGACAATACGCTTTCAGGATGATGCTTGGCGTTGAGGTTGAGGCTTACTCCCAAATACTCGGCAAACTGATGCATCAGCTCATACTCAAACCCAGTGGGTCCCTGGCGGCCTTCGTAGTAGGTCGTGGGCGTGTTGCGCGTTTGAGCCGTGATAAAATCTTTTGCCTGGATATGCGTTAAATGCTCACCATGTGGCACCTTGGGAAGCGTGGGCGCAAGTACCAATAAGATGATGATAAATAAGGTTAAATAAAGGCGAGCGTGCGCTAAAGAATGGGCATAAATCAATGTCGGCATAAGGTCTTGTCGGCATGAAACAAGCAGCCACAATACCCAGCCATCGCCATGCTGTCACCTTGTTGATTTCGTGTGGCCGCCGCTTTCCAGTATCATAGGGCTCAATAAGTGTCATTTAAGGGGTCGCCTAGCGGCCTGCTATTTCCCTGCACGAATTCTCCCTGCTCTAGAGGCTTCAGGATATGCTCGAATTGCGAGGCGCGCCCGCCCTTTCTACCTTCCGTCATACACGGTTGCTAACGGTGCTGCGTGAACGTGTTCCCGAGGTGGAGGCGCTGTCTGCCCACTATGTTCATTTGATTGACCACCGTGAAGAACTCAGTGATGCCTCTCTCGAGCGTTTGGCGCAACTGTTGGATTACGGCATCCCTACCCATGCCGAGATACCTGCCGACGCTCAACGTTTTCTGGTCGTACCGCGGTTAGGTACCCAGTCGCCCTGGTCATCAAAAGCGACGGATATTGCGCATAACTGTGGGCTGTCGGGCATTCGCCGCATAGAGCGTGGCGTTGATTATCGGGTAGGGTTTAGCCGTGCGCCCAGCGAAGAGAGCCTGACTGCGCTGATGGCGCTGCTGCACGACCGAATGACCGAAACCGTGCTTAATGACGCGGCTGAAGCGGCGGCGCTATTTGCTCACCACGACCCGGCACCGCTGGGTAGCGTGGATATTTTAAACAGCGGACGCGATGCGCTGGTAACCGCTAACCGTGAGTTGGGTTTGGCGCTTGCCGATGACGAAGTCGACTACCTGGTTGATGCCTTTAACGAGCTTCAGCGCAACCCCACCGACATTGAGCTGATGATGTTCGCCCAGGCGAACTCTGAGCACTGCCGACATAAAATCTTCAACGCGGACTGGATCATTGACGGCGAGCCGCAAACCCATTCGCTGTTCAAGATGATCAAGAACACCTTTGCAACCTCTCCTGAAAACGTCTTGTCAGCCTATAGCGATAACGCCGCCGTTATCAAAGGCAGCCAGGCGGGTCGTTTTTATCCCACGCCGCTGACCGGTGCTGAGGGAGAGCGTGCGCTGTACGGGACGCATCAGGAGCCGATTCACATTCTGATGAAGGTGGAAACCCATAACCATCCCACCGCGATAGCACCGTTCCCCGGTGCGGCGACAGGCTCGGGTGGTGAGATTCGCGATGAAGGTGCCACCGGTATCGGCGGTAAGCCCAAAGCGGGCCTTTCCGGTTTTACCGTTTCCAACCTGCGTATCCCCGAGTTTGTACAGCCTTGGGAAGCGTTTGATTATGGCAAGCCCGAGCGTATGCAGTCCGCCCTTGCCATCATGCTGGAAGGCCCGATTGGCGGCGCGGCGTTTAATAACGAGTTTGGCCGCCCAAACCTTACCGGTTACTTCCGTACCTATGAGCAGGACACCCTCAACGAGGGCGGTATTGAGCGTCGAGGTTTCCACAAGCCGATCATGCTGGCGGGTGGTTACGGCAATATTCGCGCCCAGCACGTTCAAAAGGGCGATATTCCTGTCGGCGGTAAGCTGATTGTGATGGGTGGCCCAGCGATGTTGATCGGTCTGGGCGGCGGCGCGGCCTCCAGCATGTCTTCTGGCACCTCAAGTGCCGACCTGGACTTTGCTTCTGTACAGCGTGAAAACCCGGAAATCGAGCGACGTGCTCAGGAAGTGATTGACCGCTGCTGGGCGATGGGGGACAAAAACCCGATCTGCTTTATCCACGATGTGGGGGCGGGTGGTCTTTCCAACGCGCTGCCGGAGCTTGTTAAAGACGGCAACCGGGGTGGGCTGTTCGATTTACGTGCGGTGCCTAATGCTGAGCCGGGTATGAGCCCGCTTGAAATCTGGTGTAACGAAGCGCAGGAACGCTACGTGCTGGCCGTTGCGGCTGAGGACCTAGCAACGTTTGATGCGCTGTGTAAGCGCGAGCGTTGCCCCTATGCGGTGGTGGGTGAAGCGCAGGCTGACCACCATCTTGAAGTGCGCGATGGCCACTTCAACAGCAAGCCGATTGACCTGCCCATGAGCGTGCTGTTCGGTAAAGCGCCGAAAATGCAGCGCAGCTTTGAGCGCCATGCGCCAGAGCTTTCCGGTGTAATGCTGGATAATCTCGACCTGCGTGAGGCGCTTGATCGCGTCCTACGCCTGCCCGCCGTGGCCTCCAAGAGCTTCTTGATTACCATTGGCGATCGCTCAATTACAGGCCAAGTGGCGCGTGACCAAATGGTCGGCCCTTGGCAGGTGCCGGTTGCAGATGTAGCGGTCACAACGGCCAGTTATGACACCCATGCCGGTGAAGCGATGGCGATGGGGGAACGTCCGCCGGTTGCCTTGATTAACCCCGCCGCCAGCGCACGCCTGGCGGTCGCCGAGGCGATTACGAATCTCGCGGCAGCGCCCATTGCCAAGCTAAGCGATATCAAGCTTTCTGCTAACTGGATGAGCGCCGCTGATCACCCTGGCGAAAATCAGGCGCTTTATGATGCGGTTCACGCGGTGGGGATGGAGCTTTGCCCGGCGTTAGGTATTGCGGTGCCGGTCGGCAAAGACTCCATGTCGATGCGTACCTCCTGGCAGGATGTGAGTGACCAAGGGGATAGCGAAGAGAAAAGCGTTACATCACCGCTGTCGGTGGTGATTACCGGCTTCGCGCCTGTGACTGACGCGATGGCAACCCTGACGCCACAGATCAACCTGGATCAAGATGAGTCGGATCTTATTCTGATCGACCTGGGGAACGGTCAAAACCGCTTGGGCGGCTCTGCGCTGGCGCAGGTATATGGTCAGGTAGGCGATACCTGCCCGGATGTCGACGACCCAGAAGATATCAAAGCCTTCTTTGAGGTGATCCAAGGGCTTAATCGTGACGGTAAGCTGCTGGCGTACCATGACCGTAGTGATGGCGGCTTGTTGGTCACGCTGTTGGAAATGGCCTTTGCGGCGCACGCCGGCCTTGAGATCAAACTCGACTGGATGATCGACGAGCCCGTTGAGGCGCTTAATGCGCTGTTCTCGGAAGAGTTGGGTGCGGTGATTCAGGTCAACCGCGAACACACCGAAGAGGTGTTAGCGCAATTTGCAGTAGCGGGTATTGAAACCTGTGGCGTTATCGCCCGGCCGCGTTACGACGACCAGGTGCGAGTAACTCTGTTTGAAGAGCCGCTGCTGGAAACCACTCGCCAACTGACACAGCGTACCTGGTCTGAAACCAGCTATCGCTTGCAGGCACTTCGCGATAATCCCGAGTGCGCTAAAAACGAGTTCGACAACCTGCTCGATACGCGTGACCCAGGCCTTTCAGCGACGCCCACGTTTGATATTAACGAGGATGTCAGCGCGCCGTTTATCAATATGGCCAAGCCCGCTGTTGCGGTACTGCGTGAGCAGGGCGTTAATGGCCAGGTCGAGATGGGCTGGGCATTTGATAAAGCCGGCTTTGAAGCCATTGATGTTCACATGAGTGACATTCTGGAAGGCCGTGTTGCTCTTGATGAGTTCAAAGGGCTCGTTGCCTGTGGCGGTTTCTCTTACGGCGATGTGTTAGGCGCTGGTGGTGGTTGGGCGAAATCCGTGCTGTTTAACGAGCGGGCACGCGATCAGTTTGCCGCCTTCTTTACCCGCGAAGACAGCTTCTCGCTGGGCGTGTGTAACGGATGCCAGATGCTTTCGCAGTTGAAGTCGTTGATCCCGGGGGCTGAAAACTGGCCAGGCTTTGTGCGTAACGAGTCCGAGCAGTTTGAGGCGCGGGTAGCCATGCTGCGCGTTGAAAAAACGCCCTCGGTTCTACTGGCCGGCATGGAAGGTTCTCTGTTGCCTATTGCGGTGGCCCATGGGGAAGGGCGTGCTGAGTTCCGCGATACTGCGCACCTGCGTAGCATGCAATCCAGCAATCAGATTGCGCTTCGTTACATTGATAACTATGGGCAGGTGACCACGCGCTATCCAGCTAACCCTAACGGTTCGCCGTCAGGTATCACCGGGTTAACCACCACCGATGGCCGCGTCACGATCATGATGCCTCATCCGGAGCGCGTTACCCGCGCGGTAACCAACTCCTGGCGTCCGGCAGAGTGGACAGAAGATGGTGCCTGGCTGCGCATGTTCCGCAACGCGCGTGTTTGGGTCGGTTAATATCTCACGCCGTTAAGCCATGCGTAACACATAACGGCGGCCCTTGGGCCGCCGTTATGGCTAACGCTGTTCTTGGCTGCTCTTGCCCGCTTGAGCCAGCAAAGTAATTTTCTGGCTGTTGGAGTTATATGCCGCCACCTGCTTTACGCCCTTACCAAACGGACGCGGTGAAACGTGTTATTACGCATTTTCGTGCGTCCAGCGAACCCGCGGTGGTGGTATTACCTACGGGAAGCGGGAAGTCGTTGGTGATTGCCGAACTGGCCCGCTTGGCGAGAGGTCGCGTATTGGTATTGGCGCATGTACGCGAGCTGGTGGAGCAGAATCACGCCAAGTACCAGGCCTATGGGCTTAAAGCCGATATTTTCAGCGCGGGTTTAAAGCGCAAGGAAGCGTCGCGCCAGGTCGTGTTTGGCTCGGTGCAGTCGGTAGTGCGTAATCTGGAGGCGTTCAATGACGAAGGCTTCACTCTGCTGGTCATTGATGAGTGCCACCGGGTGTCGCTTGATAAAGACGCAAGCTACCGCCAAGTGATTGATCACCTGCGGGCACAAAACGCGAAGTTGAAAGTGTTAGGGCTGACCGCGACGCCTTACCGGCTAGGCCAAGGGTTTATCTACCATCGTCATTACCACGGCATGGTGCGCGGCAGTGACGCAAGCTTTTTTCGTGACTGCGTGTTCGAACAGCCGCTGCGCTTGATGGTCAAGCAAGGCTATCTTGCCGAACCCAAACGCCTGGATATGGCGATTGAAGGGTATGATTTTTCCATGCTGGCGTCGGCAGAAAACGGCCATTACCGTGAAGCGGAGCTAAATCTCGTCGTGGCAGGCAATCGCGCCACCCCCATGATTATCAGTCAGATTGTTGAGCGTGCCACTGAGCGGCATGGGGTGATGATATTTGCAGCAACTGTCGCCCACGCTGAAGAGATCATGGGGTATTTGCCTGCCGACCAGGCAGCGCTGATTACCGGAGCGACCCCGTCGGTGGAGCGTACTAAGCTGATTGATGCCTTTAAGGCGCGTGAGCTTAAATACCTGGTGAATGTCTCGGTACTGACGACCGGCTTTGATGCGCCGCATGTAGATTTGATAGCGATGCTTCGGCCTACGGAGTCGGTCAGCCTTTATCAGCAGATTGCGGGCCGGGGGCTTCGACTCTCGCCAGGTAAGCAGGATTGCCTTATTTTGGATTACGCGGGCAACCCCTGGGACCTTTACGCACCAGAAGTGGGCGAGCCAAAACCGCCGGGCGACAATGAGCCGGTGCAGGTTGAATGCCCGGCCTGCGGCCACGCTAATCTGTTTTGGGGCAAGCGCGACGGCGAACTGGTCATTGAGCATTTTGGGCGCCGCTGCCAAGGGCTGCTTGAAGATGATAAAGGCAAGCGCCACCAGTGTGATTTTCGCTTTCGCTTCAAGGTGTGCGATAACTGTGGCGCTGAGAATGATATTGCGGCGCGTCGCTGCCACGGCTGCGAACAGCTGCTGGTGGATGCTGATGACAAGCTTAAAGATGCACTCAAATTAAAAGATGCCCGAGTATTACGGGTAAGTGGCATGCAATTGGACGCAACCCTTAATGGCCGTGGTCTGCCGCGTCTGAAAGTGACCTATTACGATGAGGATGGCACAACACTCTCTGAGTGGTTTGCTTTGGAAACCCCCGCCCAGCGCCGCGCCTTTTATGCCGCCTTTTTGCGTCGGCATTTGCGCGCTCCGGGTACGCCCTGGCAACCCCTCAAGCCAGAGGACGTTATTAGCGAGCAGCGCCGCTTGCGCTATCCGGATTTTGTGGTCGGGCGCAAGGTGGGCCGACATTTCCAGATTCGCGACAAGCTCTTCGACTACGAAGGACGCTATCGTAAAGCTGCCGAAGCAGGCTAACGCACCGTGCGCCAGGCGCAACGTCAGGTGCCGACTTTGTTACACTGCCTTCTAGGGGCTGTCTGAAAAGTCGACGAGCGAAGACAAGACAAGGCAAAAATTGGCGAAAAAACGGAGTTTACATGTGTAAATGAGTATTTTGATCGGACTCGCGCACGAGCCAATTTTTAACGCCGTATTGTCGAGCGCAGACACTTTTCAGACAGAGCCTAATGCCCACTGACCAAGAGATACCGACTGAGTGAGCGACACACACAACGCCACCGCTGATCCTGAACGCATGGCTACGTTGGCACAAGAGCCAATCGTCGAGGTGCTTGGGCGGCTGTTCGATGAGCCCATTACTCAACTGCCGGAGGATTTGTATATTCCTCCCGAGGCGCTGCGCGTTTTTTTGGAAACCTTTGAAGGACCGCTGGATCTCTTGCTTTACCTTATTCGTCGGCAAAATTTAGACATCTTGACGATCAACGTGGCCGCGATTACCCACCAGTACATTGAGTACGTAGAGCTGATGCAGGCGATGGAGATCGAGCTTGCCGGTGAGTACTTGCTGATGGCCGCGATGTTGGCGGAAATTAAATCGCGCTCGCTACTGCCTCGGCCGCCCAAAGCGGAGGGCGAAGGTGAAGAGGACCCCCGGGCAGAGCTGATTCGTCGCCTGCAAGAGTATGAGCGTTTAAAAGCCGCTGCTGAAACGCTGGATACATTGCCTCGCGTAGGGCGTGATTGGTTTAGCGTACAGGCTGGTTTACCCCCGCTTGAGTCGCGGGTGATTCACCCGGATGTAGAACTGGACGAACTGCTGAGTGCTCTTTCCGATATCCTTAAACGTGCCGAATTAACGCAGTCCCATCAGATTAGCCGTGAGGTACTGTCTACCCGTGAGCGTATGCTCAAGATCATGGAGCAGCTCAGCGAAGACAGCGCACACCAACGCTACACACCTTTTGAAGCCCTGTTTACCATGGAAGAGGGGCGGGCAGGCGTGGTCGTCACCTTTATGGCTATTTTGGAGCTAGCGAAAGAGGCAATGATCGAAATTGTCCAGAACGCACCACTTTCTCCTATCCATGTACGGGCGCGCAGCGGCGCGATAGTGGATGAAGAAGCCGCTTTTGAAACGCTTGCTGTTGAGGAAGCAGACGGCGCCTTTGAAGAGCCTGCCTTTGAGCCTGATGAGGAGGCACCATGAAGGACACCACCTTAGACAACATTATAGAAGCCGCGCTGCTCGCCGCAGGCGAACCGTTGGATGTCGAGCGGCTCGAAACGTTATTTATCGACGATGAGTGCCCGCCGAGACGAGAGTTGCGTGACGCATTAGCGCGCCTTGCTCTGCGCCATAAAGAGGGCGCGTTAGAGTTAGTGGAAACCGCATCAGGGTTTCAGCTGCGTATTCAGCCACGCCTTGCGCATTGGGTGTCACGCCTCTGGGACGAACGCCCCCAGCGATATTCGCGTGCGCTGCTTGAAACGCTGTCGTTGATTGCCTATCGGCAGCCTGTCACCCGTGGTGATATCGAAGAAGTACGCGGGGTCAGCGTGAGCAGTTCGATCATGCGCACCTTAATGGAGCGTGGATGGGTTCGTGTTGTTGGCCACCGCGATGTGCCCGGGCGGCCAGCCGTCTACGCCACTACACGAAGCTTTCTGGACGATTTTGGCCTGAAAACACTGGATGCACTTCCCCCCATGCATGAATTGGTTAATTGGGAGAAGAGGGAAGAGGCTGAGTTACCGGCTTCACAAGAGGCTCTCCTCGAAGAAGAGAGTGAGGAAGAGAAGCCCAAAGAAACACTGGACGAAGCGCCAGAAAGCGTGCAGGATGCGCCACCCAAGACGGCTGAGAGAGCCGACGACCACGCCGAGACGGCGTTAACCCAGCCGCTAAGTTTTGCTGATTTAGAAGCTCGACTTGCGGCACGTGCGCAGCGCTCACATGATGACAGCGCACGCACGCAGACCAATGATATGAGGTCAGACGATCATGACTCAGAGTAACAACACCCCTCCCGTTAGTGAAAAACTCCAGAAAGTGCTTGCCCGAGCGGGGCTGGGTTCGCGGCGCGAAATGGAAACCGCTATTTCTGATGGCCGAGTAAAGGTCAACAGCCAGGTCGCCAAGTTGGGTGACCGCGTTGAAATTCGCGATAAAGTAAGTTTCGATGACCGCCCCGTTACACTGCGACCCGAGAACGAAGCGCCGCGTCGCGTCATCATGTACAACAAGCCAGAAGGCGAGCTGTGCACCCGTAAAGACCCGGAAGGCCGTCGTACCGTATTTGAGCGTTTGCCACGGCTAAAAGGCGAGCGCTGGATTGCCATTGGCCGACTGGATATCAATACCAGCGGTCTGCTGCTTTTCACGACCGATGGCGAGCTTGCCAACCGGTTAATGCACCCCTCAACCCAGGTTGAGCGTGAATACGCCGTGCGCGTAATGGGCGAAGTAAAGCGCGAACACATCGTAGCGATGGTGGATGGCGTTATGCTGGAAGATGGCCCTGCTCGCTTTACCGATGTGCAAGAGTTTGGTGGTGAAGGTATCAACACCTGGTTCCACGTCGTCATTCTTGAGGGACGTAACCGCGAGGTGCGCCGCCTGTGGGAGTCTCAAGAGCTAACGGTTAGCCGCCTGAAGCGTGTGCGTTACGGCAACATTTTTATTGATAAGCGTGCTAAAGCGGGAGAGTGGGTCGAGCTTTCGCAAGACGAAGTCGATGATCTCGCCACGATCGCTAACCTTGAAGCACGTAAGGTGCCTGAGCTGACGCCTGACGAGAAGAACCGTTGGAGCCGCGACAAAAATAAGCGTCGTCCGGTACAGACAATGCGCAAGCCTAAACGCCGCTAATTTTATAACTACCCAAACCAGGGGTGGAAAATTGGTTCGCACTGGCCAGCCATCAATCGCTTGATGGCTGGCTTTTAAGTATCTGGGTACCTTAAAACGATCGTTGTTGTACCAGGCATGATCGTGGCGGTAGAGACTCGCATGGGCCATGAAACCCGCTTTAATTACACTGCGGGATCAAAGGCTAATCCTGTGGGTGCAGTGCGGGAAAAAGTTAAAAACTTCTTGCCATGGCTGATCATGGTCTGTACTATATGCATCCGTTCGAAGGGGTCGTTAGCTCAGTTGGTAGAGCAGTTGACTTTTAATCAATTGGTCGTAGGTTCGAATCCTACACGACCCACCATCGAACAGCGTAATTAGACATACCGCTATGTCAGTACGGTAAGCAAAAATTTGGGTCGTTAGCTCAGTTGGTAGAGCAGTTGACTTTTAATCAATTGGTCGTAGGTTCGAATCCTACACGACCCACCAAATTCAACACCCTTGGTAGCTTGCTGCCAGGGGCGTTTTGCTGTGTGCCTGATGTGCACAGCCGCGCAATATACCACTTGCAGAAGACAACAATTTGCCACCACAATGGCTGCATGCAATGTGATTAAGAAAAGTTCATTAGAGAAAGCTGTTAAGAGAAAACAGTTTAGAGAAATAGTTTAGAGAAATAGTTAGTAGCGCAGTAGGTCACCGCGAGAGACGCAGCGGCCTGTTGCAATCGCGAGCGGCATGTGTGGATGACACAGGTCGCGACTAGTGTTTAACAGGGGGATTCCCTGTTCGTCACAGTGGTAGACACGATGACTATTATGACTTCTCAAGCTGAGCTTGATGCTCCGCTCCCTAGCCCGTATTGCCCTACTCGTATTCCCGCAGAAGACCAAGCGCGTGTCGAAGAGATAAAGCAACTGCTGCACACGCACAATGCCGTCTTGGTCGCGCACTACTACACCGATGACGCTATCCAGCAGTTAGCGGAAGAAACCGGTGGCTGCGTGGCAGACTCCCTTGAAATGGCGCGCTTTGGCGCTCGGCATGATGCTACTACGTTGATTGTGGCAGGTGTGCGTTTTATGGGGGAAACAGCCAAAATACTTTCGCCTGAAAAACGCGTATTGATGCCCACGCTGGAGGCAACCTGTTCGCTGGATATTGGCTGCCCGGTAGATGCGTTCAGCGCCTTTTGCGATGCGAACCCTGACCGTACCGTGGTGGTGTATGCCAATACGTCGGCTGCTGTCAAAGCGCGTGCTGACTGGGTAGTGACGTCATCCATTGCCGTTGACGTGATTGAGCACCTGCAGGCAAAAGGTGAAAAAATCCTTTGGGCACCGGATAAGCATCTGGGGGGATATATCCAGAAAAAAACCGGCGCTGATATGCTGATGTGGGACGGCGCCTGTATTGTGCATGAAGAGTTCAAGGCGAAAGGTATTGAGGACTTAAAACGCCTTTATCCTGATGCGGCGGTGCTGGTGCATCCTGAATCGCCGGACTCGGTGGTCAACATGGCGGATGTGGCGGGGTCGACGTCCCAGTTAATCAAGGCCGCTCAAACACTGCCCAATAACCAGCTTATCGTGGCAACAGATCGCGGCATTTTCTTTAAGATGCAGCAAGCGGTGCCGGGCAAGACATTGTTTGAAGCACCGACAGCCGGTAATGGCGCTACCTGCCGAAGCTGCGCACACTGCCCGTGGATGGCCATGAATGCACTGGATAATCTGGCGGATGCGCTGCGCTACGGCAGTGGGGAAATTCATGTTGATGAGTCGCTACGCCAGAAAGCGCTAAAGCCGCTTGAGCGTATGCTGAATTTCAACGCTAAATAGAACAGCTTCACGCTGTGATCAGTCCATCAGGCTCCTGGCCCTTCGCAGGCCAAGAGCTTTATGCATGTCATTCATTTCAAAGCGTTACGTCGTTAAAAGTCATCCAGCGCTTTACGGTATTCAATAAAGGCTTCTCGGCGCTGTTCAATACGTGCAAGCGCTTGCTGGTCGTTCTCTTGCTCGGCCGCGTTGCGAGCCAGTGAGAGTTGCTGAATGCCTCGGTCGACTCGCCCTGTCAGCTGTAAATGCTCGGCGCGCGCCAAATGCCCCCAACCGTTGTGCCCGCTTCGCCCAGCGGCTTCAGCTAGCAGGTTAAAGCCAGGAGGATATTCAGGGTTTTGCGCTGTTATGTTACGCAGGAGCTGATAAGCGGCTTCTGGGTCTCGCTGCAGTTGTGCCTCTGCCAAAATCAGTTGGGCGGGCAGATAAGATGGCATCAGCCTCAAAAGGCGCTGGCTTCGGGTAATGGCTTCATCATAGCGTTGGGCATCCAGCGCGACGCTTGCCGCAGACGCAGGCAGCATGCCGTAATCCGGTAGCTCAGTGGCCAGTTGATCGAGCATTTGTAAGGCTTGATCCGTTTGACCATTACGTGCAGTTATTAATGCCTCTAGAAAGCGTCGTGCCGGCTCTTCTGCGTCATCCTGGGCAAGGCGGGAAGCGGCTTGTTGCGGGGAGTTTTGGTAAATGCTCAATAGGGCGCGAGCGCGCATCATGTCGTAAAGCGTATTGCTGGTATAGGTGCTGGCCACACTGAGCTGCGAGGCACGCCCTTGTGCATCGCTTAAGCGGCTATCTGAAACTGGGTGGGTCAATAGAAACTCAGGCGGGTTGCCGCCTTGTAGTCGCGCCAAGCGTTGCATGGCAGAAAACATGCGGACCATGGCATGAGGGTCGTAGCCAGCATCGGCCATCGCCTGTAAGCCGATACGGTCAGCCTCTTGCTCAAAACGTCTTGAGTAGCTGAGCTGGTCCTGGATTAGGGCGGCCTGTGAGCCCATGGCGGCGGCAAGGCCCGCTTCGCCACCTCCGCTGGCCGCTACCAGCATGCCCGCTAGCATGGCTGCCATGGCAGGAAGTTGTGTCTGTTCTGCTCGCGCGCTACCTCGGGCGTAGTGACGCTGTGATAAGTGGCCAAGCTCATGAGCAATCACCGAGACAAAAGCACCTTCATCTTCAGCAAAGGCAAAAAGCCCGGAATTGATTCCCACCACGCCACCGGGAACGGCAAAGGCATTGAGTGATCGGTTATCGACCATCACCATCGTCGTTTGCAGGTCTCCCAATTGGCTGTATGGCAGCAGGCGCGCCACAAGGCTTTCCAGGTAATCGCTTACGATAGGGTCTTGCCATTGAGGCGCCTGGGCCCGGAACTGACGTAGCCATGCTCGGCCCAAACGGAACTCTTCACTGCTGGCTGATGACGAGGGACCGCCAAGCGTGGGCAGATGATAGTCATTAAGTGCGTAGCTTGGCGGGCTTGAGACGCTAATGCTGCAAGCAACAATTAGCGCGCAGAGCCCGCGGGGATAAGCAGTCCGTATGTGCGGCATGGCATCCTCATTGATAAGGGTAAAGCGCAGCGGTTACCGCTGTGACATTGATTGATGCTGTAAAGTGCCGTTAAATCAAGTGAACAGTGATCATCGCAACGTAAACAGTTTATGCAACAATGGCGAGATCATGCAGGCATTTTTAGGGAGCAGGTATGTCTGAATCATTCGTACGTTTTCATCCAGACGTGGTGCTTGATGCGTGTGGGCTGCCGTGTCCGATGCCGTTACTCAAGACTAAACAGGCGTTAGCCGGTTTGGCGGCTGGGCAGTTGCTTGAAGTGCGTGCCACTGATGCAGGCTCATGGCGCGATATAGCGTCGTTTACTGATCAAGGCAATCATGAGATGGCGGCGCGAGAGCAGCATGAAGGCACGTACTTTTTTTGGATACGTAAGGCGGGAGACGCACACTAATGACCATGCGTACTATTCTTAAAAGCTGGGTTGAACGCTATTTTTCTGATGAAGAAGCGCTCGTCTTATTGCTGGTATTGGTGGCTGGCTTTACGGCCATTATCTTGTTTGGCCACATGCTGGCGCCGTTTTTTACCGCGCTGGTTCTGGCTTTTCTGCTGCAAGGGGTGGTGAGCGCTTTAACGCGAAGAGGGATGCCTCATCTTTTAGCCGTTACTCTTATTTTTCTAGCCTTTATCAGTGCTTTGCTAACCCTTGCGTTCATTTTAATGCCGCTGATTTGGAATCAGTTGGTAGGGTTTGTACATGAAACGCCGCGCATGTTTGCCAGCGGCCAGGGGTGGTTGGATGAGATGCAGGCGCGCTACCCAAACCTGGTTACGCCTGATCAAATGCAGAGCTGGATCGGTGTAGCAAGCCGTGAAATTAGCCAGCTAGGCCAGCGTGCGCTGACGCTCTCCTTGGCCTCTTTGGGTAATGTCATGTCGCTGATTATTTACCTCGTCCTTGTGCCCATTCTGGTCTTCTTTATGCTGAAGGACCGCGAGGCGCTGGTTGGGTTCGCGGTTTCGCTGTTGCCACAAAAACGTGCGCTGTTAACGCGCATCTGGCAGGAAATGGATCATCAGATTGCGAACTATATTCGGGGCAAGTTCATCGAAATCATCATTGTGGGTACGGTAGCGTTTGGCACCTTTACCTTTTTTGGCTTGCCGTATACAGCGCTGCTGGCCGTTCTGGTGGGCTTTTCGGTGCTGGTGCCTTTTATCGGCGCTGCGGTGGCTACACTGCCGGTCATGGCGGTAGCAGGTTTTCATTTTGGATTAAGCGATCAGTTTATTTATGTGCTGGTTGCCTATGGCGTGATTCAGGCACTGGATGGAAACGTTCTGTCGCCAGTGCTGTTTTCTGAAACCAATAATATTCATCCCGTTTCCATTATTGTCGCGGTGCTTTTCTTTGGCGGTATTTGGGGCTTCTGGGGCGTGTTTTTCGCCATTCCGTTGGCCACACTGCTAAAAGCGTTGGTCTACGCTTGGCCGCGGGGTGTTCGTGAGCAGAATGGGGAAGAGGGTATTATCCAGGCGGAGTCATAAGACCGCACGGCCGCTGCCCGAGGGTTAACAATGCCCTTGGTTTAACACGCTGAGTCTTTTGAACAGTTAACGCCCGCTCGGTGACGACACCGGGCGGGCGTTTTTATTAACGACTCGCGTGTAGTGCTTCCGCGGCAGCCAGCACTTCCTCTACGTGGCCTGGCACTTTAACGCCACGCCATTCGTTGGCAAGGTTGCCTGCTGCATCTATTAAGAAAGTACTGCGCTCAATGCCCAGGTGCTCCTTGCCGTACATTTTTTTCAGTTTAATAACATCAAATATCGTACAGACAGTTTCATCCTTGTCGGAAATGAGCGGGAAGTTAAAATCCTGCTTGGCTTTAAAATTTTCCTGGGCACGCAAACCGTCCCGAGACACCCCTAAAATAACCGTATTGGCGTTATCGAACGCTTTTTTATGGTCGCGGAAATCGCCGCCTTCGGTGGTGCAGCCGGGTGTGCTGGCCTTGGGATAAAAATAGATAACGACCTGTTTGCCACGTAGTTCCGACAGTGTGATTGTCGTATCGCCCGTCGCACTTGCAGAAAAATCGGGGACAGGTTGGCCTAATTCGATATGCATGCAGACTCCTAATCGTTGACGACTTATAGGGTGATTACACGCAACCTGAGGCAGCATGTCAAAGGCATGATAGGTGTGCATCACAAACTCACAGCGGTTTGCGCTGTACAGGCTCGAATCGCCTGAGTACCATTTACCCTCTGTAGGCCCAAACGGGCAGTCGCCATGATGCGTAAAAGAGTGGTTCGGCGCCTTGTCTGGATGTCTATGTTGGGCTTGGTCTCATAATTTTGTAGATGAGGAATAAACGGATGATCACAGGCAGCATCGTCGCCCTGGCGACGCCGATGAAAGTCAATGGCGACATCGACTGGGAGGCGCTTCGTCGTCTGGTGAACTTCCACCTTGATAACGGAACAGACGGCATCGTTGCCGCAGGCACCACTGGCGAGCCCACGACCATGACGTTTGCAGAGCACTTTGACGTGATCCGCAGTGTGGTGGAGGAGGTCAACGGACGCATTCCGGTGATCGCCGGTACGGGTGCTAATGCGACGTCTGAAGCCGTTGAGCTTGCTCGGTACGCCAGTGAAGTAGGGGCTGATTACTGTTTGTCCGTTTGCCCCTATTATAATAAGCCGACTCAGGAAGGCTTGTACCAGCACTTTAAGGCGGTGGCAGAAGGCAGCAAACTACCGGTTATCATGTATAACGTGCCGGGGCGTACCTGCTCTGACCTGTACAATGAAACGGTTGTACGCTTGGCAGGCGTTGATAACATCATCGGTTTGAAAGATGCCACTGGAAACCTTGAGCGCGCAGAAGATCTAATTTCGCGCTTAAAGGGCAGTGACTTTATGCTGTATTCCGGTGATGACGCGACGGCCTGCGAGTTTATGCTGATGGGTGGGCATGGTGATATTTCGGTGACGGCGAACGTTGCCCCTAAGGCAATGCATGAGCTATGTGCGGCCGCTGTCGCTGGCGATGCAGATAAAGCGCATCAAATTAATACCCGTTTAATGCCGTTGCATACTAATCTGGGCATTGAATCCAATCCTATACCGGTAAAATGGGCGCTTAACCGGATGGGGTATATGGATGCAGGTATTCGTTTGCCACTGACATGGTTATCCGAGAAGTACCACGCCACTGTCAGTGAAGCGCTGCAGCTAGCGGGCGTGATTGAGGAGTAATGCTCTTTCATTACACCCAGCGCGATACCCTTTGTTACCGGGAGCACAGTGATGTGCTGCCGGTTAACTGATTTGTTGACTGTTAAGGTGGCTTGATGAGCTTTGTGCTTGAAAAACGTGCGCTTAAATGGATACCGCTGGCACTCGTAACGGCTGTCGCTCTGGCAGGTTGCGCGCGCGATGGTTATTACCACGACCGTAACCTGGATTATACAGAAGCCGCTCCGGCGCCCCCTCTGGTGCTGCCAGAGACCCGCAATGCGCAGCGCTATCAGGATGCACTGCCCGTTCCTCAAGCAGCCATGCAGGGTGCCCGCATCGAAGAAGCTGCGGAAATACGCGCTCCTCAGTCGTTATCGATTGGCAGTGGTCTAGAGCCCGAATACGTGGAACGCCGGGAAGCAGGTAGCCAAAGCTGGCTAGTGGTGGCGGCCGATACGGGCGCCGTCTGGCCGCAGTTGGAGTCCTTTGCGCGTAGCCGTCAACTAGGTGTGGAGCAAAGCGATGCGTCGCAGGGCGTTATCGTAACGTCGCAGGCCGATTTACGTCTGCAAAGTGCCATGCGTTCTGGCAGCAGTGAAGTGCGCTGTGAGCGTGGTGGCCAGACCATGACGAGCTGCCTCGACGCCTTGGAAGAGTTTCTGGGGGCGCGTAGTGCGTCACAGAGCGTGGCTTCCTCCTGGAATGCCCAGCGCTTGAATACCCAGCAAACGCTACAGCTTCGTCAGCAGGGTGATGAGTGGGAAGCTGTCATTCCCCAGCCGATTGATCGTGTTTGGGCTGAACTCAATCACTATCTCGCGTTGGATTTCACCCTACAAGGTCAGCGTAATCTGCTCGCTACCAGCCCGGAGCGTCATGAATTTCTGGTGGAATACATGACCGAGACTGAGCGTGGTCGCAACCCGCTGCAAATTGTATTTAGTGCCGATGTGCGCAAGATGCCCCAGGAAATACGTATTGTGCTGCAGCCCGATGGCAATCAGACCATTTTACGCGCGGTGAATGCCAGTGAGCGTGAGTTTAATGCCGATGACCAGCGTGAGCTGTTAGAACGTGTTGCTGGCTATTTACGTTAATCTGTTTATTTGATCCCTTTCGGAGCTGTCATGGAAAAGCGCCAAGAACTTTATGCCGGTAAGGCAAAATCTGTATATCACACCGATGATCCGGATCTGCTGGTGCTGCAGTTTCGTGATGACACCAGCGCTTTTGATGGTAAGAAGAAAGAAGCGCTGGCCCGTAAAGGGATGGTCAATAACGTCTTCAACGCATTTATTATGGAGCGTTTGCAAGAGGCCGGTATCCCTACGCATTTTGAAAAACAACTCTCCGATACCGAGAGCCTTGTTAAGAAAATGCAGATGATTCCGGTCGAGTGCGTGGTACGCAACATCGCTGCGGGTGGGCTGGTAAAACGCCTGGGCGTTGAAGAAGGTGTTGCACTTACGCCGCCTACCTTTGAGCTGTTCTTGAAGAACGACGAAAAAGGCGACCCGATGATCAACGAGTCGTTGGCAGAAACCTTTGGTTGGGCAACGCCCGAGCAGCTGGCCAAGATGAAAACGCTGACCTTCAAGGTTAACCACGTGTTAAAGCAACTGTTTGCCGAAGGCGATATGCTGCTGGTGGACTACAAGCTTGAGTTTGGCGTGTTCAAAGGCGAAGTGGTGCTGGGCGATGAGTTCTCTCCGGATGGCTGCCGCCTGTGGGATGCCAATACCCGAGAGAAGCTGGATAAAGACCGCTTCCGCCAAGGCCTGGGCGGCGTGATCGAAGCCTACGAAGAAGTAGGTCGGCGTCTGGGAATCACCTTTCCTGCCTGATCGCCCGTACTAGCCAGTCATGATGTCGATAGCCACCACTTCTAACGTGGTGGCTTCGTCGTTGTGTAGGGCTCGAAACTTCACATCGACATCGCTCAGCCTAACGCCATAGACACGCCCAGGCTCCTCGCTTTGCTTGTAAGCGGGGCGTGGGTCTTGCCCAAGCACTTGCTCGATCAAGGCATACAAGCTTGCGCTATCAACGCGGCGTGCCAAGGTATCCAGCGCATCGTGGCTGAACGTGACGGGCAGCAACACGGGGGCTTGCGGTGCAAAACCGGCGACAGCTTCAGGGCGTGCTTCGGCCCAGGGCAGGTAGGGCTTGATATCGACCACCGGGGTGCCGCTCACCAAATCGCAGCCTTCGAGTCTTAAACGAACCCCTTGGTGAGTTTCGATACCGGCCAGCGTTACCAGCGAGAGGCCCAGCCGATTAGGTCGGTGGGTACTGCGGCTGGCAAATACACCTACCTTGCGGTTGCCCCCAAGCCGTGGTGGGCGTACTAATGGCGTCCAACGCTCTGGGCTTTGATGAAAAATAAATGACACCCAAAGATGGCTAAAATCCTCCAGTCCACGCACCGTTAAGGGGTCGTTATAGGGTGCCGTTAGCACGAGACTGGCGTTGGCCGCCTGCGCCAGGCCCGGTTGGCGGGGTATGCCAAACTTGTCCGGGTAGTCGCTAACAACGTAACCGATAGGCGTCAGCGTAAAGGACGCACTTTCAGGGGCATTGTGCATGCTACTGCCTTATGCTGAGATAGGCGGCCAAGTATAAAGCAGGCTGACGTTATACGCCGAATGCTTGATCCCCATTTCGATAACTGCTTAGAGGTGATGCATGCCAACGACCGAGGAGCTTTCTGCGCCAAAAGCCCCGGCGGCGAGGGTGACCTACCGCGCTGCTTTAGCGCGCGACGCCGCCGACCAGGCAGAAGTGTTTTACCATGCGGTCATGCAAGGCGCAGCCAGCCACTATGAGCTTAGCCAGCGGCGCGCCTGGGCCAATGCGCTGCCCCGTGAAGCCAGCGCCTGGGCGGTTCGCCACGCGCTTTACACCACACTGGTGGCGGTGTGCGACGGGCGCTGTGTGGGCTTCCTTGAGCTTGATGTGAAGGAAGGGCGTATCGAAACGCTGTATGTGTGGCCCTCGCTGACCGGGCGTGGTATTGGCACCACACTGTTGATTCATGCTGAGCGTATGCTGTTGGAGCGGGGAGTTGATCGCATCGAGATTGAGGCGAGCCTGATGCTTTATGACCGCCTGCTGCGCCGAGGCTGGGAAAACCTGGGCGAGCAGTGGGTTGAACGAAGCGGTGAGTCACTTCAGCGTTATCGGATGGAAAAGCGCCTGAGTGCGATTGAAACCTGAGCTTGAGACTAACTCTGAAGCTGACCCCTGGCTATACGCTATAGCTGCGGGTAATTCGCATGGAGAGATCAATGGACTGGATATCTTTGGTCAGCGCGCCGCTGGAAATACAGTCGATCCCCGTATCGGCAATCGCTTTGAGCGTAGCCGCATCGACATTGCCTGAGGCCTCAAGCGTGGCGCGCCCGCCGTTCAGTTCGACTGCTACGTACAAATCTTCAAGTGCGAAATTATCCAGCATGATGATGTCAGCCCCGGCCGCCAATGCCTGGTCAAGCTCTTCAAAGGTCTCTACTTCCACCTCTACCGGCACATCCTTGGCAAGTGCCCTTGCCTGACTCACCGCGGCCTTGATGCCGCCGCATGCCGAAATGTGGTTCTCCTTGATTAAGAATGCATCCCAAAGACCTATTCGATGATTGTGGCCTCCGCCGCACGTAACGGCGTATTTTTGCGCCAAACGCAGGCCGGGAAGCGTTTTGCGGGTATCGAGCAGGCGAACGCCGGTACCCTCAATCAAGTTGACGTAGCGGCGCGTTGCGGTTGCCGTGGCAGACAGCGTTTGTAACATGTTGAGCGCCGCGCGCTCCCCGGTTAACAAACTACGTGCCGGGCCTTCCAGTTCCAAAAAGCCTTGGCCTTCATCCAGCAAGTCACCGTCAGCGGCTAGCCAGCGAAGCGTGACGCGCGCATCCAACTGCTGAAAAATTTCATCGACCCACGCAGTCCCACACAGCACCGCAGACTCACGGGTAATCACCGTCGCTGTTGCCCACTGGTCCTCGGGAATTAGCTGGGCAGTAATATCGCCTGAGCCTATATCTTCGTTAAGCAGGCGAGTCACGCAGGTGCTGATCTCTTCAGCTAGCGCATTTTGGTTATTCATGGCGGTGAGCTCTCTGGGCATGATCAAATGAGACCGGCATTATAGTAAAAGAGGGCCGCTAATGAGAGCAGTGAAAAGAGCGCGACGTAAAGGAGACTTTGTGGGTGATTAATGACCAGACACACGACGGCTGGTGGGGCAGGGCGCGCAGGGTTGACTCGCCCAATTATGATGCGCGACCTACTGATGAAGTATCGTTATTGGTACTGCATGCGATCAGTTTACCTCCTGGGCAATTTAGTGGTGATGCGATAGAGACGCTGTTCACTAATCAACTGGCAACGGACCAGCACCCTTTTTTTGCCGAGATTGCCCATTTACGCGTTTCAGCGCACCTGCTTATCCGGCGTGATGGTGAGTGCGTGCAGTTCGTGAATACGGATCAGCGCGCCTGGCACGCTGGGCGTTCACGCTGGTGGGATAGCCACGCCATGCAGTGGCGGCAGGCATTGAATGACATTTCACTGGGCATTGAGTTGGAAGGTGATGACATAACGCCCTTTACCAAGGCGCAGTACCACGCGCTGGCAGAAGTCACTCAGTGGTTAATGGTTCGCTACCCAGCGCTTGATGCATCACGAATGACGGGTCATGCGCATATCGCGCCGCTGCGTAAAACGGACCCAGGGCCCGCCTTTGATTGGGCCTACTTTTACCAGTGTTTGGCGAAAATCCACCTTGATACGCTTTAAAAAGAGCGATTAAGTTGTTCAACGACAAGAAAATAAAACGGTAGTTTAGCTACACTGCCTACGCATAAAGGGTAATAGGAAGCACCGTCGAAGCGTCTATGTTGCAGTGCAATAGTTTGTTTTCGATACGCTTTTCCACTACTCCGGAATTGGCAGCGTGGCGACTTTGCGGTATCTTCCTATATACAAAAGGCTAACTTTTACGACATTTATGTAGCTTTACTACATTCAGTGGTCTGTAGCTCGTTGAATATAGAGCTAAAAAAACATTAGCGTTACCGCGCAAATGCTTTTCTGCGGTGGCCATCAATCACCGCAGCTGCCCCAAACCCGTACGGGTTGGCGGGGCTCATGTCATTTATCGTCATTCGGAGAGACCTCTATGAGTCTGGAGACAAGAGAAGATCTCGATCCGGTCGAAACCACGGAGTGGCTGGAATCCCTGGAATCGGTGCTGGATCGTGAGGGCGAAGATCGCGCCCGTTACCTGATGACCCGCCTGGCGGATCGATTGCGCCGGGACGGGATGAAGGTGCCCTTCTCGGTGACAACCCCGCACCGCAACACGATTCCGCTGCATCGTGAAGCGCGGATGCCTGGTGATCTGTTCATGGAGCGGCGCATTCGCTCCTTGATTCGCTACAACGCGATCGCCCAGGTCATTCGTAATAACCGGGCCAACCCCGGGCTTGGCGGCCACATTGCCAGCTTTATGTCATCGGCAACCCTTTATGATGTGGGCTTTAACCACTTCTTCCGTGCGCCTAAAGATGACTTCGCTGGAGACCTGATCTACATCCAGGGTCACGTAGCACCGGGCATTTACGCACGCTCCTTCCTGGAAGGTCGTCTGTCTGAAGATCAGATGGATAGATTCCGTCAGGAAGTAGATGGCGATGGCTTGTCATCGTATCCGCACCCTTGGCTGATGCCGGATTACTGGCAGTTCCCGACCGTCTCCATGGGCCTTGGCCCAATCCAGGCGATCTACCAGGCCCACGTGATGAAGTACCTGCATCATCGTGAAATGAAAGACATGTACGATCGCAAGATCTGGTGTTTCATGGGCGATGGCGAGTGTGATGAGCCGGAATCCCTGGGTGCCATCTCACTGGCAGGTCGTGAGAACCTGGATAATCTGATCTTCGTTATCAACTGTAACTTGCAGCGTCTGGACGGCCCTGTGCGCGGTAACTCTCGCGTTATGGACGAGTTTGAAGGCGTTTTCCGCGGTGCCGGTTGGAACGTAATTAAAGTCGTTTGGGGGCGTCACTGGGATCCGTTGTTTGAGAAGGATAGTAAAGGCGTCCTTCAAAAACGTATGGATGAAGCGGTCGACGGTGAGTACCAGAACTACAAGGCTAACGGCGGCTCTTACACCCGTGAGCACTTCTTTGGTAAGTATCCTGAAACCGAAGAAATGGTTAAAGATCTTTCCGATGATGATATCTGGAAGCTCAATCGCGGTGGCCACGACCCGTTCAAGGTCTATGCGGCCTACCATGAAGCCGTTAACTCCACTAACGGTAAGCCGACGGTTATCCTGGCGCATACGGTAAAAGGTTACGGTATGGGTAGCGGCGATGGCGAAGCAGCCAACGAAGCGCACCAGGTGAAAAGCATGGAGTATGAAGCACTGCGGACCTTCCGCGATCGCTTCGGTATTCCGCTTTCCGATGAGCAGCTCAAGGAAGTGCCTTACTACAAGCCGGAAGATGATTCGCCCGAGCTTAAGTATATGCACCTGCAACGCGAGCGCTTAAACGGCTATCTGCCTAGCCGCAAAAGCGATTTTGAAGCGTTGGAAATCCCCACGCTTGAAGACAAAACCTTCGCCACGCAAATGGCCGGTTCAAAAGGTCGTGAAGTATCGACCACCATGTCCTTTGTGCGCGTGCTCAATGGCTTGGTTAAAGACAAGAAGCTTGGCAAGCTGGTCGTTCCGATTATCCCTGATGAAGCGCGTACCTTCGGTATGGAAGGTATGTTCCGTCAGCTCGGCATTTATACCGCCGAAGGCCAGAAGTATGAGCCGATGGATAAAGGCCAAATCATGTACTACCGCGAGGACCAGAAAGGTCAGGTTCTCGAAGAAGGTATTACGGAAGCCGGCGCGATGTCCGCGTGGATGGCGGCTGCCACGTCTTACAGCAATAACCACCTGACGCTGTTGCCGTTCTACATCTACTACTCGATGTTTGGCTTCCAGCGCATTGGCGACTTGGCCTGGGCCGCAGGTGACCTGCAGGCACGTGGCTTTATGGTCGGTGGTACCGCCGGGCGTACGACGCTTAATGGCGAAGGTTTGCAGCACCAGGATGGCCACAGCTTAATCCAGGCGTCGACCATTCCTAACTGCCGTAGCTACGACCCCACGTACGGTCACGAAGTCGCTGTCATCGTTCAGGATGGTTTGAAGCGCATGTTCACTGATAAAGAGAACTGCTTCTACTACCTGACCGTGATGAACGAGAACTATGAGCATCCGGAGCTTGAAAACGTACCGGTCGACGATATCGTCAAAGGCATGTACCTGCTGCGTGAGACGAAGGGCGACAAGGGCCGCGTTCAGCTGATGGGGTCTGGCACCATTCTGCGTGAAGTGGAAGCCGCCGCTGAGCTGCTCGAAAAAGACTGGGGTGTTGGCGCTGATATCTGGAGCGTGACCAGCTTTAACGAACTGCGTCGTGAAGCGCTGCTGCTTGAGCGTGAATCCTTCCTGAATCCGGACGCTGAGGCCAATAAGCCGCACGTGACGAAATGTCTGGAAGGCCGTGACGGTCCGGTCATTGCTTCGACGGATTACATGAAGCTCTATGCGGATCAGGTCCGTGCATGGGTACCAGGCGACTATACTGTTCTGGGTACCGATGGCTATGGTCGTTCGGACACGCGTAAGAAGCTGCGTTACTTCTTCGAGGTGGATCGCTACTTCGTTGTTGTAGCGGCCCTGCGTGCACTGGCTGAGCGTGGCGAGATTGAACGTAAGCAGGTTGGCGAAGCCATGAACAAATATGGCATCGACGCTAACAAGCCGAACCCGCTGACCAGCTAAACCGCTGCCCGGCGGGTTAAGTACCCGCCGGCTCGATCCGATTTGAAAGGAGCGCGACCTTGAGTAGCGAAATCATCAAAGTGCCCGACATCGGCGGTAGCGAAGGTGTCGAAATCATCGAGATCGCGGTGTCGGAAGGCGACGTCATTGCAGCGGAAGACACCCTGATCACGCTGGAGTCTGATAAAGCCAGCATGGATATCCCGGCCCCGAAGGGCGGTAAAGTCGTTAAAGTGCTGGTTAAAGAAGGCGATACCGTTTCCGAAGGCGACGATATCGTTGAGCTGGAAGCGGAAGGCGGCGGCGATGCCGAGGAAGAGGACGACAAGCAAGCGTCCGAACCCGAGCAGAAAGAAGCCCCTGCGGCCGAAGAGAAGCCCAAGGCCGAGCAGAAAAGCGCCAGGAAATCCGGTGGCGGTAAGCAAACCGTGGATATCAAGGTGCCGGACCTAGGCGGCTCTGACAACGTTGAGATCATCGAAGTTGCGGTGAGTGAAGGCGATAGTATCGATGCTGAAGATACGCTGATCACCCTGGAGTCTGATAAAGCCTCCATGGACGTGCCGAGCCCGCATACCGGTAAAATTGTCGCGTTTACCGTTAAAGAAGGCGACACGGTTTCTGAAGGCGATGTTATCGGCCAGATGGAAGTCGAAGGTGAAGGTGGCGACGAGGCCGACGGTGAAGCGCCTGCTGAGGAAGAGGCGAGCGCCTCCAGCAGTGAGCCTGAAGATACCCGCAGCGACGACAGCGAAGACGACGCGGCCAGCGGCGAGCCAGAGCGCAAGGAGATCCGCGTTCCGGATATTTCCGGCTCTACCGACGTACCGATTATTGAAATCGGTGTGGCAGTAGGCGATGAGATCAGCGAAGAAGATCCGTTGATTACGCTGGAATCTGATAAAGCCTCCATGGACGTTCCCAGCCCCTATAAAGGCAAGCTCCTTGAGCTGACCGTTAAAGAGGGTGATACCGTTTCTGAAGGCGATATCATTGGTTATATGGAAGTAGCGGGCGCGAAGAAAGCCGCTTCCAAGCCAGCGCCGAAGAAGGAGACTGCTCAGAAAACTGCTGAGAAGAGCACTGCCAAGCAGGGCGCATCAACCGTAGGCGGTACGCCCAGCCCTGAAGCGCAAATGGCCGCGCACAAGCCGCGTGATGGCAAGTTGGTACACGCAGGCCCAGCCGTGCGTATGCTGGCCCGCGAGTTTGGCGTCGACATTGGCCTGGTTAAGCCCAGCGGCCCCAAAGAGCGCGTGCTCAAAGAGGACGTTCAGGCCTATGTGAAGCAGGTCATTGCGAACCAGGGTAAGGCACAAGCACCGGGCGGAGCAGCTGCCGCCACGGGTGGCGCCGGTATTCCGCCGATTCCGGAAGTCGACTTCAGCCAGTTCGGTGAAGTCGAAGAGAAGCCGATGGGTCGTCTGCTTAAGATGGGCGCGACCAATTTGCATCGCAGCTGGCTTAACGTGCCTCACGTTACCCAGTTTGACGAAGCGGATATCACCGAGCTTGAGAACTTCCGTAAGTCGATGAAAGCCGAAGCCGAAGCGCAGGGGGCCAAGTTAACCCCGCTGCCCTTCCTGGTGAAAGCGTGTGCTTTTGCGCTGCGTAAGTTCCCGCAGTTTAATGTCAGCTTAAAAGGCGACGGCGAAACGCTGGTATGGAAGAACTACGTTCATATCGGTATTGCTGTTGATACCCCTGATGGCTTGATGGTGCCGGTACTGCGTGATGCCGATAAGAAGTCCTTGATCGAGATTGCCAAGGACATGGCAGAGCTGGGTAAAAAGGCACAAACCAAGAAGCTCAAGCGGGAAGAGATGACCGGTGGCTGTTTCACTATTTCGAGCCTGGGTTCGATTGGTGGCACGGCGTTTACGCCGATCGTGAATGCGCCTGAGGTGGCTATTTTGGGTGTTTCCAAAGCCCAAATGAAGCCGGTTTGGGATGGTGGTGCCTTCCAACCGCGCTTGATGATGCCGCTGTCGCTTTCCTATGATCACCGGGCGATTAACGGGGCGGATGCTGCGCGTTTCACGGCATTCCTGGCGGATGTGTTGACCGATATTCGCCGCTTGTTGCTGTGATCAGGTTGTCGGCATGATGTGGATTGTCGTGGCGCCGTTTGATGCGGTATCACGGCAATCCACGCAGCAGTATATGAGAAAGTAGCTGCAAATTAGGTTTAGTCAACGGCGCCCAGTGATGGGCGCCGTTTGCGTTTAGCGCTTCAAACGAGGCGGTCGGTGCGCCTGGCGTGCATCACTTGGCTGTTTTATTTAAAAAAATCTTACAAAAATACCCTTCTCAGGCTTTTGGGGAGTTGTGCCGCATGAGTGGCCCGGTTATTGTCGGTTAATTCATTTTATTGCGTTTTACTTTCAAGGAGCAGTGGCCATGCGTTTAATCCTGTTGGGTGCCCCCGGCGCGGGGAAAGGGACTCAAGCTCAATATATTTGTGAGCAGTTCAAGATTCCTCAGATTTCCACCGGGGATATGCTACGCGCGGCAATCAAAGACGGCACCGAGCTGGGGCTAAAAGTTAAAGAGATAATGAACAGTGGTGGCCTGGTGTCCGATCAGATCATTATTGACTTGGTGAAAGAGCGTATCAGCCAGCCAGATTGCGAGAACGGGTTCCTGTTTGACGGGTTCCCGCGGACCATCCCTCAGGCCGATGCCATGAAAGAGGGTGGCGTGAAGATTGACCACGTGCTTGAGATCGCTGTCCCGGATGAAGAAATTGTCAACCGCTTGGCGGGTCGCCGCGTTCACCCGGCGTCCGGGCGTGTTTACCACGTCGATCATAATCCGCCTAAAGAGCCTGGCAAAGACGATGTAACGGGCGAGCAGCTTATTCAGCGTGAAGATGACCAGGAATCAACCGTTCGTAACCGCTTGTCGGTTTATCACGATCAAACGGCACCGCTGGTGGATTACTACCAGCAGTGGGCAAACAAGGACGCTGAAGCAGCGCCCCAGTACCACCGTGTTGAAGGCGTAGGCAGCGTTGCCGATATTACGCGCCAGGTAAAAGAAGCCCTTGGCTGATTAAACGATGCTCGCTAAGCCGATGGCCCGCCAAGCGCGGGCCATCGTCGTATGGGCGCACTAAAGGTATAATGTTCGACTACTTATCACGAGTGCGGAATTGCTATGTCGTTACACCTTCTTGCGCTAGATGCCTCATCCAGCGCCTGCTCGGTAGCACTGCTACGTCAGAACGGCGCTGACCGCGAATGTCTAGCGCGCTACGAGATGACGCCGCGTGCGCATACTCGGCGGTTAATGCCGATGGTGGACGAGCTGTTAGCGCAAGCGCAGATTACACCGGCGGCGCTCGACGCCATTGCCTTTGGACAAGGGCCGGGCTCATTTACCGGGCTGAGAATCGCTACCGGAACGGCACAAGGCCTGGCCTTTGGTTTGGACCGCCCATTACTCGGCGTCTCAACGCTCAAAGCGTTGGCTCTCCAGGCCCATCGGCGCTTTCACTTTCGCTATATCGTCACTGCTCTGGATGCGCGTATGGGCGAGATCTACGCGGCCACATGGCACTGTTTGAACGATAGCGTGAGACTGGAGCAAGCTGAAGCCGTGTTGGCCCCAGAAGCGTTTTCACTACCTGAAGATGAAGCTGACTGGGTCGGCGTAGGCTCAGGTTTTACGCTTTGGGAGCGCTTTGCAGCCACGGTGCAAGTGAGCATGAGCCAGCACCTGGTTGATATGGAACCTCGTGCTGAAGAGATGGCCTGGTTGGGTGCCGATGATTTAGCGGCAGGGTTAGGTCAGCCGGCGCATCTGGCGCAGCCGGTGTATTTGCGCAATAACGTTGCCTGGAAAAAGCCGGCATGAGTCTGCCTGAAAAGGCCGTACTCCCAGAAGGACTGGCGCTTACGTATTGCGAGGGACGTTTAGTGCTGGCAGGGGATGAAAAACGCTATGGTAAACCGCTAAGCGTTGATTTTGCTGCAGGTAAAGCAGCCCATCGGCGTCAGTTTGGCGGTGGGCGAGGCCAACTGGTTGCCAAGGCGTGCGGGCTTGCTAAAGGCGTGACGCCAAGCGTTGTCGATGCGACGGCAGGGCTTGGGCGGGATGCCTTTGTACTGGCCGCACTGGGCGCTCATGTGCTGCTGGTTGAGCGTGTCGGCGCGATTGCCGCGCTGTTGGAAGACGGCCTGCTGAGAGCCGCTAAAGCGCATGATATCGCTGATATCATCGCTCGCATGACCTTGCGCCATGGCGACGCGGCTCAGTCGCTAGAAGCGTTGGTTGCCAAGGCCGCGTTTGATCCACAGGTCGTGCACCTGGACCCGATGTTTCCGCATCGGGAAAAGTCGGCGCTGGTCAAAAAAGAGATGCGCCTGTTTCGCGAATTGGCGGGCGATGACGATGATGCGCCGCGTTTGTTGGAAGCCGCTCTGGAGGTAGCGACACACCGGGTGGTGGTAAAACGTCCCCGTAAAGCCCCTCCGATTGCAGGCCCCGCGCCTCAGCATGTGTTGGAGGGAAAGACCAGCCGCTATGATCTCTATGTTAAGCAGTCGCTTCATCGTTGAGTCGATACCCATTACGCATTAACGAGGTATTTCATCAGGAGCAGAGCGCTATGAAGTATCAGCCCCTGACATGGCATGCGGGCAATCGATTTACCCTGCTGCCAGAGGCGTCTCGCTTTCTACCCGCCATGCTTGAAGCCATCAACCACGCCAATCACTATGTGTTGGTTGAGCTTTACTTGATGGAGTCGGGAGCGCTTGCTGACCAGGTGATACAAGCACTAACAACGGCAGCCCAGCGGGGTGTAAGGGTGTATCTGCTGTTGGATGGCTTTGGTTCCAAGGGGCTTGCTAGCAGCGACCGCGAGCGGCTTCTTGACGCGGGCGTGGCGCTGCGCTTTTTCAATCCGGTGGGGCTCCACTCACTGGCCCGGAACCTTAGTCGTGACCACCGCAAAATTATAGTGGTCGATGGACAAATAGCCTTTACCGGTGGGTTTGGCGCCGTCGATGAATTTTTAGAGGCATGGTACGACATTGCCGTGCGTATTGAAGGCCCGGTCATCGCCGACTGGGAGATGCTTTTTCGCACCCTTTGGCGTTCGCGCTTAACACGCGCAGAGGATAAGCGTCCTCCGGCGCCTCTTCCTCAACAGCGCCAGGCAGAGGCGTTTGAAGGCGGGGCAATCGGCCGAGCCATACAGGGCCGAGGCTACCGGTATCAGGCGATTCGTCACTCGCTTTACCGCCGGGTGCAGGGCGTTCAAGGGCGCCTTTGGCTCTGTACGCCCTATTTCGTGCCTACGTTTACACTGCGCCGTCGCTTGGCGCGGGCTGCAAAGCAGGGCGTGGATGTACGCCTTTTGCTGCCCGGCGCGAAGCATGACCACCCCAGCGTGCGTTACGCAGGACAACGTTTTTATCAGTCGATGCTTAAAGCGGGCGTACGCATTTACGAATTCCAGCCGACGTTTATTCATGCCAAATTTGTACTCGCGGATGACTGGGTGAGTATTGGCTCGTGTAACTTCGATCACTGGAATCTGCACTGGAACCTGGAGGCCAATCAGGAAGTGATGGACGAGCGGCTTGCTCAGGATGTGTGCGCTATGTTTGAGCGTAATTTTTCGGCCAGCAAGGAAGTGCTGGCCGAGGAGTGGGCCGCGCGCTCCTGGAAGCAGCGCGCCTTTGAATGGATATTTGGTACGCTGGATTCAGTGATTACCCGGCTTAAGTAACGATACCGGGTTGAATGAACACTGACTTAGCGACGCTTGCGGTTCTTGGCAGGCGTTTTTTTGCGCGGCTTGGGTTTGGGCGTTTCCGGTGGAACGCGGTAATGCAAATACAAATCAAGCACGAGCTCTGGCAATTGCGCGACCAGGCTTTCCTGGTGTGCCGTGTCGCTTGCCATCTCGGCCATGTCGGGCTCATCATCAAATAGCCCGGAAAGCAGCATAAAGGGCAAAAGCAGTGTTGCCGCGGCTTCTTCATCCTCCTGGAACCACGCGCTTTCATCGCTGAAGACGCCTTCCATAAAGCCCGCGCACCAGTCGCCAATCGGTGTTTCTTCCGCAGGCAGCCCATCCAGGGTTAAATCAAAAGGCAGTTCAGGAAGCCCGCCTTGCTCCAGCACGGCCATTGCATTGTTGCGCAGCAGGGTTAGCAGATTAACAATTTCATTGCGCTCGTTATCATCGGCATAGCGCGGTTCGCCTTGAAACAGCTCAACGAGCCACTGGGCCGGTGATACTTCGCTGGGGGCTACCGCGAGTGCCACGAGAAAGCCGTGGGCGGAGATCACGTCCAGCGCGTCTTCATCGACCTGGTCTGAGTCGAGGAAATCATCCAGCCTGTCGAGCTGCTCATCGGTCAGCAGTGGCTGCGGAGGGACAGTCTCTGGCGCGTTTGCATCGTCGGGGCGCTCTGCCATAGCAAGCCTCATGAGTTGGGTCGTTTAAAAAATGATACTAATGGGTAACCATCATTTAGGCATTCATTCATGACAAGTTTATCACTAATAGGCGCATCGCTAACGGGTACATTGCCGCTGCCGCCTTGGCCGGAAGATGAATTGGCGGCGCTGTCACCCGAGGCGCTACAAAAAGCGGCATTAAGCCGGGTCGAGCAAGCGTGGCAGCGCTGCCTGGAAGTGTATCCGCAGTTGCCGCGGCCCCGGGTATGGTTTGACTTAAAGGGCGCTTCAGCGGGGCAAGCCCATTGGGGGCGCGGTGGCCTGCGGTTTAATTTTATTTTGCTTAGTGACAATCGTACTGCGTTTTTTAACGATGTGATTCCGCATGAGATGGCGCATTGGCTGGTGTTTCATCTACGTGACGGGCGACGCTTAAAACCACACGGGCAAGAGTGGAAAACCGTGATGCGGGACTTGTTTGGGCTAGCCCCTCACGTTACCCACCGCTTCGACGTTCATAAGGCTCAGCCTGCACCTTACCGCTATCAGTGCGCCTGCCGTGAACACCTGTTGACGGCCAGGCGCCATGCGCTAGTTAACAAGGGGCGCCGCTATCGTTGTCGTCATTGCCAGGAGACGTTGGTCTATATCGCTTACGATAATCGTTGAAAGTCATCCAGGTTGCTGTTTTTTAAATAAAAAATGTTAATACCAATGTCTAAGAGGAAGCCGCCTAAGGGAGGTTTATGCTAGGGGAACATTCAGTGGTGTCGGGGCAACAAAGAATAATACCGACTACATTCCTATTGAGAGTGCGTTTCTACGGACATGAGGCAACTATGAGCGAACATCAAAACGTCTATCCGGTGCGCGATGCTATCGCCGCCAACGCCTGGGCCGATAAAGAAAAGTTCACGGCCATGTACCAGCAGTCCAAGGATGATCCCGAAGGTTTCTGGGCAGAGCAGGCCAAGCGTCTTGATTGGATTAAAGTGCCAACCATCATCAAGAACACCTCATTTAAACGGGATAATGTGGATATTCGGTGGTTTGAGGACGGCGTACTCAACGTGAGTGCCAACTGCCTTGACCGGCACCTTGAACAGCGCGGTGATCAAACGGCGATTATCTGGGAAGGCGATAATCCTGATGAATCCAAGCACATTACCTATCGTGAACTGCATGAGCGCACCTGCCAATTGGCCAATGCTCTGAAGTCGCTGGGTGTTGAGAAAGGCGATACGGTGACGATGTACATGCCCATGATCCCAGAAGCGGCCATGGCAATGCTTGCCTGCGCACGGATTGGTGCGGTCCACTCGGTCGTCTTTGGTGGCTTTTCGCCCGATGCGGTAGCCCAGCGGATTATTGGTGCTGATTCCAAACTGATTATTACCGCCGACGAGTCAGTGCGTGGTGGCAAACACGTGCCGCTCAAGGAGAACGTCGATTCAGCACTCACCCGCGAAGGCACCGACGTCTGCAAGAACGTACTGGTCGTAAAACGTACCGGCGGTGACATCGACTGGAAAGAAGGCCGCGATCTCTGGTTTGATGAATTGGTTGATCGACAGCAAGCGGTGTGCGACGCCGAGCCGGTGGGCGCCGAAGATCCGTTGTTTATCCTGTATACGTCCGGCTCAACAGGTGCACCTAAAGGCCTTAAGCACACGACGGGTGGCTACCTTACCTACGCCGCCATGACTCACCAGTATGTGTTTGATTACCAGGAGGGCGAGGTCTATTGGTGCAGCGCTGATGTGGGCTGGGTGACCGGACACAGCTATATCGTCTACGGGCCGCTTGCCAACGGTGCGACCACGTTGATGTTTGAAGGCGTGCCCAGCTATCCGACTCATGGGCGCTTGGGTGAAATTGTTGATAAGCATAAGGTCAACATTCTGTACACCGCGCCCACTGCCGTGCGTGCCCTGATGGCCCATGGTGACAACGTGATGAGCACCAGCTCACGCGACAGCCTGCGCCTGCTGGGTTCGGTAGGCGAGCCGATTAACCCGGAAGCTTGGGAGTGGTTCTATCGGGTGATTGGCAACGAAAACTGCCCCATTGTGGATACCTGGTGGCAAACGGAAACCGGCGGCATCATGATTTCTCCGCTGCCCGGCGCAATGGATCTAAAACCTGGCTCTGCCACGTTGCCCTTCTTTGGCGTACAACCAGCCTTGGTGGATAACGAAGGCCACCAGCTGGAAGGCGCCGCCGAAGGCAATCTGGTGATCCTTGATTCCTGGCCGGGGCAGGCGCGCTCTATCTGGGGCGATCACGAACGCTTTGTGCAGACCTACTTCTCCACCTACGATGGCATGTACTTCACCGGCGACGGCTGCCGTCGTGATGAAGATGGCTATTACTGGATTACCGGACGTGTGGATGACGTGCTTAATGTGTCGGGCCATCGCATGGGCACCGCAGAAATAGAGTCCTCGCTGGTTGCTCACTCGGCGGTGGCTGAAGCGGCGGTGGTAGGTTTCCCCCACGATATCAAGGGGCAGGGCATCTATATCTATGTAACACTGAACGATAGCATTGAGCCATCTGATGAGCTTAAGAAAGAGCTGACCCAGTGGGTACGTAAAGATATTGGGCCTATTGCCTCCCCCGATGTGATCCAGTGGGCGCCGGGGCTGCCTAAAACGCGCTCGGGCAAGATTATGCGGCGTATCTTGCGCAAGATTGCGGCCAACGAATGCGACGGCCTGGGGGACACAAGCACGCTGGCTGACCCCTCAGTGGTTGACGAATTGATTGAGCATCGAGCCAATCAATAGTAGCTTACTACTCAGTGGCTTAAGCGTGATGAGTGCTACGTAAGTTGATGAGTGTCAGCCAAAAAGAGCGCAAATAGCAGCATGCTGCGCTTATGCGTTGTAGTGCCGACCAGAGGGTCGGCACTGTTGCGTTTAAAAGGGTGACATAATGATGACAAAATATGCAGGTATGCTTGGGCATGAAGAAACCTTGGGGTACCATGCGTTGACCGTTTGAGCCTAGCGTCGTAGCGGCACGTATTTCCGCTGCACGAGGAACCGGAGGAATATCCATGGCAGTAGCCCATAAGTTTATCGTTGCAGACGACCATCCGCTGTTTCGTGCAGCGCTCACTCAGGCCTTGCGCCAATTAGCCCCGCAGGCTGAGATTGTCGAAGCCGACACCATGGAAGCCACAACGGAAGTGGTCAATCGCCATCCTGATGCCGACCTGATCTTGCTGGACTTGCACATGCCTGGGGCGCATGGCTTTTCAGGGCTCATTCAGTTGCGTGGCCAAATGCCGGATATTCCGGTGGCGGTGGTGTCGGGCAGTGATGAACCTTACGTCGTGCGGCGGGCAATTGACTACGGTGCTTCGGGCTTTATTCCTAAATCATCGTCGTTGCAGCTGATTGCTGAAGCGGTAGGCGAAATTCTTCAGGGTGAAGTCTGGCTGCCAGAAGCGTTGGCTAACGTGTTGGAAGAGACCAGTGAAGAGGAGTCGCGCTTTGCCGAAGCGATTGCTTCGTTAACGCCCCAGCAGTTTCGTGTGTTGAATATGCTAACCGAAGGGCTGCTCAATAAGCAGATTGCCTACGAGCTCAACGTTTCTGAAGCAACGATTAAAGCCCATGTGACGGCGATTTTACGTAAGCTGGGCGTTCATTCGCGCACACAAGCGGTCATTGCGGCGCAAAAACTGGAAGTCGAGCCGCCTAAAGTCGAGTCATAAACGCTCTCGTGGCGTGATTAAAAAAAACCGCTTACGCGCAACGTAAGCGGTTTTTTTCTGCGGTACATATAGGCTATGTATTGGCCCGGCTGGCCTGTAACGTGCGGGTCAATAGCGCGCGAAGGGCGGCAGGTTTTACCGGTTTCAGCAGCAGTTGATAGCCGTCGCGTTTGACCATGTCCGCAACGGCTTCGGTACGGTCAGCGGTAATCACAATGCCGGGCACCGCGCCCGATAAGCGCTCGCTCAGTGCGTCCAGAGCCATCAAGCCGGTCACTTCATTGTCCAGGTGATAGTCAGCGAGGATCGCATCCGGGTCGCCATCCATGTTGCGCAGGATGGATTTAGCGCCCCCAATGCTGGTGGCGGTAAAGACTTCACACCCCCAGCCGCTGAGCATGGCGGTCATACCTTCCAAAATCAGGGTTTCATTGTCTATACACACAATGCGCGCACCGGCTAGCTTATTGCCGCTGCGCCGGTTGGTAGGCTCTTGCTCGGCAGCGGTGATTGCCCTGGCCGCTACCACAGGCACGCTGACGGAGAACACGGTACCAATGCCTTCCCAGGAGCGAACCTTAATCGGGTGGTCAAGCACTCGGCTCATGCGATCAGCAATAGAGAGCCCAAGTCCCAAGCCTTTTTCACTCTCCTTGTGACGCGATACCTGATCCAGACGGCGGAACTCCTGAAAGATTTCCGTGAGCTTGGACTCGGGGATGCCGGGGCCGCTGTCCCAGACTTCTATTAAAAGCCGCTGTCCTTGGCGACGACAGCCCAGCAGCACATGCCCATCCTGCGTATAACGCACCGCGTTGGAAAGGAAGTTTTGCACGATCCGACGCAGCATCTGCGGGTCCGAATCAACCCATAGCTGGGTTGGCACAACGTTGAGATCCAGGCCGCGGTTATCGGCCATGACTTCAAATTCAGCGCGCAGCGGGCGGAATATATCGGCGAGTGCAAAGTGGCTGCGGCGCGGTGTCAGCGCGCCAGCGTCCAGTTTGGAGATATCCAACAACGTGCTCAACAGCTCTTCAGCGGCCTGTAGCGAGTTATCAATATGCCCGATGGTACGCTGCGTATCCGGAGTGGTTACGTTTTGCATAAGCGCTGACGTAAACAGTCGAGCAGCATTCAGCGGCTGCAATAAATCGTGGCTTGCTGCTGCTAAAAAGCGTGTTTTAGAGGCGTTGGCATCTTCTGCCAGTTGCTTGGCCTGGCGCAGGGCCTGCTCGGCCTCGGCGCGAACACGGTTCTCCTGACGCAGGGCGGCGTTGGCTTCAGAAAGTGCTTGGGTGCGCTCGCGAACGCGCTCTTCTAGTGTTTCATTGGTCTCTTCAAGCGCTATTTCAGCTTGTCGGCGCTCGGTAATATCTTGATAAAGCGAGAAAAAACCCAGAATCGACTGGCTGTCGCCAAAGTGAGGGGTATAGGTGACCAGCATATGGCGCATGACATCGTGGACGTGCATGGAGACTTCAAAACTTACCCGTTCTCCATTCAGTGCTCGGGCGACCCAAGGGCCACGCTCTTCTGACTGCTTAAGTGACAGCACATCCTCAAAGCGCCGGCCAATCACCGCATTACGATCAATGTTAAATGCTTGCTCATAGGCGCGGTTGGTAAACAGGTAGCGGCACTCTTTATCAAAGTAGGCAATGAGCGCAGGGACATTATCGGTGTAAATACGGATATTGTTTTCGGAACGAATCAGTGCCTCTTCAATCCGCTTTTGCTGGGTAATATCCTGGTACGTGTAAACAAATCCACCGCCGGGCATCGGATTACCCTGAACTTCCAGCACGCTGCCATCCTGACGATAGCGCACGTAGCGATGAGGGTGACCTTCGCGAATATTATCCAGCAGTAGCTGGACATGCTCTTCGGGGTCGCCCGGGCCATATTCGCTGTTATGAGCGTTATAGCGGAAGATGCGATCAATTGGCGCGCCGACGCGAATTAAATGGTCGGGAAAGCGGAACAGCTCAAGATAGCGTTGGTTCCAGACGACCAGGCACAGATTTTGGTCAACAACGCTAATCCCTTGGTTAATGTTTTCGATAGTGGCCTGCAGCAGTGCCCGGTTGAACTCCAGTACCTGTGACGCTTCATCAACAATAGAGATAACATCGGAAATGCCGATTCCGCGTCCTTGTAGCGCTGAGTTAACGACAATGCGTGCCGAGGATGCGCCGAGTACCGAGGCAAGAAACCGCTCGGTAAATTGAATAACATCAATGGAGGCGCGTGTGCTGTAGTCCAGTGGCTTGCCCAGGCGGCGCGCGTAATCCTCAAATGCCCGTTCCACCTGGCTTGCGCCCAAAAAGCGCTCACATAATACTTTTAGGTCGCCCACCGTCGTGGCACCTGTCCACGGGCGGTTCACCGAGGTCTGGCGCGTTTCAACACTATCGACAAATAGCGAGGCCTGGATACGCTCAACCACTCGCTGCGAGGTCACCTGGGAGATGAAGATATAGCAAAACAGGTTAACGCCCAGCGATAGCATGACGCCGTGGGTAAAGCTATCCCCCAGGTTCAGGCCAAAAAGGGCGGTGGGGGAGAGCCAGGCAATCCCCATCGGGCCGTCTGAGAGCCATGCCAGGGGCAACACGCCGGCATTCGTCATGGCGGGCAACAAGAGGCTGTAAACCCAGATGGCAAAGCCTGCGTTCATCCCCACGATAACGCCCAACCGGTTACCGCGTTTCCAGTAAAGCCCGCCAATGACCGCAGGGGCAAACTGCGCGGCGGCTGCAAAGGAGAGCATGCCGATAGAAGCAAGCGAAGTGAGCTCGGCGATGAGTCGGTAAAAGCCGTAGGACATCGCCAACACGACAGCAATGGTGATGCGACGGGCTCGCAGGACCAGGCGTCCGTAGTCACGGGCTTTGGTATCAAACCAGCGCAACCGGAACAGGGCCGGGATAACAATTTCATTGGAGATCATGATGGAAACGGCGACCGCTGCAACAATCACCATGCCGGTGGCGGCTGAAAACCCGCCAATGAAGGTCAGCAGCGCTAACCACTCATGGCCCGAGGCCATGGAAAGCGCCAACACATAGGTATCAGGCTCGACGCCGCTCTCTGAAAAGAGCAGTAACCCGGCTGCGGCCAAGGGCACAACGAAAAAAGCGATAGCCAACAGATAAAGCGGAAACAGCCAGCGGGCTTTGGTGGCGTCATCCGGGTGAATATTTTCAACCACGGCCACATGGAATTGACGTGGCAGGCAGAGAATCGCCAGCATCGCGAGCAGCGTTTGTGCCCAAAAACTTTGGCCGAAGTCCTGGTTGGCGAGCTGGCGCTGAAGGCCAAGCTGGCTCTCTGCGTGCCCCATTAGCTCGCTTAAGCCATCGAACATGCCCCAGGTAACAAAGGCGCCTAGCACAATAAATGCGACAAGTTTGACGATGGATTCAAAGGCGACGGCATGAATCAAGCCTTCATGGTGCTCGGTCGCATCGGTATGACGGGTACCAAACAAAATGGCAAACACAGCCATAATAACGGCTACATAAAAGGCGGTGTCGCCAAAGAGCGGGCTTCCCACGCTATCGCTGGCATCGGTTAGCACGCTAAACGTGGACGAGACAGCCTTTAGCTGTAGCGCGATATAGGGAAGTGTTCCGATCAGCGCGACCAGGCTTGCAAACGCGGCAAGCGACTGCGTCTTTCCGTAGCGCGAGGCGATAAAGTCCGCGATAGAAGTGACGTTTTGGTGTTTGGCAACGCGGATCATTTTGGCGAGAACCGGCCAAAACAGTAAAAATGTCAGGATAGGACCAACAAAAATACTCGCAAAGGACCAGCCTGCCGTGGCTGCCTGGCCTACCGCGCCGTAAAATGTCCAGGAGGTGCAGTAAATGGCCAGCGCCAGGCTATACATGAGGGGGCGCCGGCGGCTGGCGCCGTGGGTACGGGCACGGCGGTCGCCGTGCCAGGCAATACCGAAGAGAATCGCGATATAAAGAAAGGATACCGCGACCAGCAGCCCACCGTGAAACATGCCTATTTCCCCCACCAACGTTTATCTCGCCCAGCGAGCGGCGCGTGTAAAGAGCCCCATTCTAGGCGAAGAGCAACGCTTGCGTCTCTCCTATGCGTCGGCATTCCCGCATACGGTGGCTAACAGCGTGGATGTTTCGCGCAAGAGACGAAGTTCGCTCAACTGCGCCTCGCCAGCCTCGTTGCTTAGCGGCACCAGTTCACGGCTTTCGCAGTTCAGCAAGTAGGGCTGAGTAGACACAAAATCGGTATGACGGCGAATGAACTGGTAAAGAATAAACTCTACCACCTGATCACCTTCAATATCGCGGGTAATAATGTTATCGCTATCCACCACGCTAAACTGGGTCGTGATGGGGAAAACAAACGTCCATGGGCGCCATACTTCTGTTCCGGTGGCACTACTGACGATGACGGATGATTCAGGTAACTGGTGTTGTTTGTGCTCAAACCACGAGTACTCCACGTGAATCTGATAACCGAGCATACCCAGCCCCGCAAACACCGGCACTATCCATTTAGGAAGCCGGTTGCGAGATAGATTGCGCAGAATCAAACCAATCCCCGCAGCGGCCAGTGCAGCAAAAATAGCGGCAATCAAGTGCCATATCATAAAGCGATTTCCTGAAAGAGAACGGGCTTCCCAAAGGAAGCCCGGTTCGACATGGGTTCCGTGAAATGCGCTCTGGCGAGCGCATTCAGGAACGATTATGGCTTAGTGATCAACTGCGGCACCAGCACCTTTTGGATAGCGTACGCTTTGCACTAGCTCCTGGATCTCTTTAGGCGGCGGCGCCGTCATGCTAGAGACAAGGAAGGCAACGGCAAAGTTGATCATGGCGCCCACCGCACCGAAGGAGAGCGGGGAGATACCGAACAGCCAGTTATCCGGCGTATTGGGCAGCATGTTGGTGCCCGGGATAAAGAACCAGCCGAGGTAGGTAAAGATATACAGCAGGGTACACGCCAGGCCTGACAGCATACCGGCCACGGCTCCGGTGCTGTTCATGCGAGTTGAGAAAATACCCATCATCAGTACCGGGAACAGCGAGGCGCCGGCAATACCGAAGGCCAGGGCGACGGTCTGTGCCGCAAACCCTGGCGGGTTCAAGCCAAGATAGGTGGCCAGCAAGATAGCCCCGCCCATTGAGATGCGTGCTGCTAACATCTCCTTCTTCTCGCTGATATTCGGGTTGATCGTGTTCTTGATTAAGTCATGACTGATCGCCGACGAGATAGCGAGAAGCAGACCCGCCGCTGTCGAGAGGGCGGCCGCAATACCGCCCGCCGCGATCAAGCCAATTACCCAGCCGGGTAGGTTGGCGATTTCAGGGTTAGCCAGAACCAAAATGTCATTGTTGACCGTCAGTTCATTGCCTTCCCAGCCGCGACTATCAGCGATAACGTCAAACTCAGTGTTGGCATCGTTATAGAACTGGATGCGGCCATCATCGTTAAAGTCAAAGAACGTGATCAGGCCAGTCTCTTCCCAGGTGCGGAACCACTCAGGACGATCTTCGTAGAGGATTGGCTCGGCACTGGCCTCCTCATAATTTTCAACCTGGCCGGTTAGCTCCGGATAAATGGTGGTCATCAGGTTCAGACGTGCCATGGAGGCTACGGCTGGCGCTGTTAGGTACAACAGAGCGATGAAGACCAGCGCCCAGCCCGCAGACCAGCGTGCGTCAGCCACCTTGGGAACCGTGAAGAAGCGAATGATAACGTGGGGAAGGCCAGCGGTACCGATCATTAGCGAGAGCGTGAACAGCACCATATTCAGCTTGTTGTCGACGTCGGCGGTGTAATCTTGAAACCCAAGTGCCATGACGACATCATCAAGCTTTTGCAGCAGTGGCAGGCCAGATTCCGTGTGGGAGCTGAACATACCGAACATGGGGATGGGGTTGCCCGTCAACTGCATGGAAATGAACACAGCCGGGATGGTGTAGGCCACAATCAGTACGATGTACTGGGCGACCTGGGTATAGGTGATGCCCTTCATGCCGCCGAAGACGGCGTACAGGAAAACAATTCCCGCAGCGATCCAGATGCCCCAAGTGCTGGGTACTTCCAGAAAGCGTGAGAAGGCAACGCCAGCCCCGGTCATTTGCCCGATTACATAAGTAACTGATGCGATAATCAGGCAGATAACCGCGACGACCCGAGCGGTACGGCTATAGAAGCGCTCACCGATAAAGTCTGGAACGGTAAACTTGCCGAATTTACGCAGGTAGGGAGCGAGCAGCATAGCCAGAATAACGAAGCCGCCGGTCCAGCCCATCAGGTAGGTTGAGTTGGCGTAACCGCCGGAGGCGATCAGGCCCGCCATGGAAATAAACGAGGCCGCTGACATCCAGTCGGCCGCTGTGGCCATACCGTTAGTGATCGGGTGAACACCACCGCCAGCCACATAGAACTCTTTTGTGGAGCCCGCGCGCGCCCATATCGCGATACCGATATAGAGCGCAAAGGAGGCGCCTACAAAAAGCAGGTTGATTGCAAATTGGCTCATTCTGACTTACTCCTCAAGGCCAAATTTCTTATCGAGCTGATTCATTCTCCAGGCGTAGAAGAAGATCAGAGCAATAAAGGTAAGGATCGAGCCCTGCTGAGCAAACCAGAAGCCCAGGTCTGTTCCCCCTATTTGAATGCTTGCTAGAAGCGGTCTAAACAAAATCGCGCATCCGTAAGACACGAAGGCCCACACAATAAGGCATCCGGTAATTAAACGAACGTTGGCTTTCCAGTATTCCGCAGCATTGGATTTGTCATCTGCCATTGTGTTGCTCTCCACTTGTGTTTTTAGGTTTGGAAAGTTCACCAGGAATAGCGTTTAGCATGTCAGGGTAATTGCACGCTAAAACTACCTACCGCTTGGTTTTGTCTCTTGGTTGGTTATTGATTATTGCCGTTGATACAAGCGTTTTATGAGATTTTGGTAAGTTTTGGTTAGCACTGTGCAATTACCCTGAATGATGCATTGTCAATACTGGACAATAATCGCTAAAAAATAATCCCAGACTTTGGTATCACTATCTACTATAGACTAAATAAAGAGTTTCAAATGGCTGAATATTAGCGTTTTTACGTACATTTTTTCAGCAGACTACTCGTTAGTTGAACGATGGTCTAGGGTTTGGTTAAAAGATAATATTTGCTACTTTAAAATAGCGTTCAATACTAACGGTTAGTTGCTGGGGAGGTGCTACTTTAGTCGTTTAAACCAACGTCGGGCGACGTTGGAATAATAGATAAAGGTATATAGAGTAGTATGTGTTTCTTAGTGGCAGGTTTTGTACAGGCTTATTTGGGTTAATTGGTTTACTTTATTGAGAAGGGCTTATGCTAGGCAGTAGTCTGACGCTACCGTTACTAATAAAAAGTAGTAGGCTGGCTCTTAAACACCGTAAACCAGAAAGAAGTACCTCACCCGTTGATTGACGTACTTCCAATTTTACGGACGTCGCTTTTTTCTTTTGTAGTGTAAGGACATGCCCCATGGTTGATGTTGATCTGTCCCAACTGCCATTTACGTTGCTTGATGACACGGGGCGCGAGCATGTTCGTCGAGGCATGGACCTTGCCTATTTTGACCGCGATGACATTATCCTGGAAATGGGCGAGCAGGGTGCTTACGTTTTTCTTATTCATAAGGGAGACGTCGCTGAGATAGACCCCTCCTTGCCTGCGGCAAGTGCTCACATTGGGCACTACACGGCAGGGGACTTGTTTGGCGCCATTAGCATCTTGAACGGAAAAAGCCGCTACCGTTTTCAGGCTGAGCAGGAGTGCCTTTGCTACACCATGCCCAGCCATCTGTTTAGCCAGCTTTGTCGCCAGTACCCTCCTTTTGAGCAGTTCTTTAGGCAGTCACTTGCTCACAAGGCGCGCTTGTTGACAGAAAAACGCGCCGACGGTGGCGTCACCATGGCAGGCTTTATGCTGGCTCGCATCAGTGAATGTATGCGAGCGCCCCTGCTGATGGATGCTTCTACCACTATTGCCAGGGCGGTTGAAAAGCTTAACGAAAGCCATGCTGATAGCCTGCTGGTGGACACCCAAGGCAAGCTTGGCATGGTGACGAAAACCGATTTGCTCAATGGCCTAGTCGTGAGCGGCTTCACGTCAGCCACTCTGGTGGGGCAGGTGGCGCACTTCTCCCTTGTCACGGTAACGCCTGAGCAGTACCTGTTTGAAGCCCTGGTGTTAATGACTCGGCACAAGGTTACCCGCGTTGTGGTGATGGAGCAGGCCGCCTTAAAAGGCGTGGTCGAGCTGACGGATGTGCTGAGTTATTTTTCCAGCCGAAGTTATGTTGTTAGTCTGCAGGTGGAGCAGGCTGATGACTTGGAAACGTTGGCAGTTGCTAGTCATCGCACCCCTGAACTCGTCACAGCCCTGATGGCACAAGGCGTTAAGCTTAATTTTGCCATGGACCTGCTGGCGGCCTTGAATGGCCGGATTATGAGCAAGGCCTGGGATTTTGTTATCAATGAGGAGCATCATCAGCATAGCTGCCTGATGGTGATGGGGAGTGAAGGGCGCGGCGAGCAAATTTTGAAAACGGATCAGGATAACGGTCTGATTTTAGACGACGACGCCCAGTGGCCAAGTGTCGCCGATGATATGCAGGCCTTAACCGAGACGCTCATAAAACTGGGTTACCCGCCGTGCCCTGGTAATATCATGGTCTCTAACCCCGAGTGGGTTGCCAGCGTTTCTCAGTGGAAGAAGCGTATTGCTCAATGGGCCAACGTGCGCGATGGCGATAGTTTAATGAAACTTGCCATTATGCTGGATGCTCATTCAATGGCAGGGAATCCATGTTTACTTGAAAGCGTGCGCGAGGCGCTATTTGCGCGCTGTGCCCATGATGAAATTCTGCTTTCCTACTTTGCGCGTGCGGCTCTGCGTTTTTCAACACCGCTGACGCTTTTTGGTTCGCTTAAAAAGCCTCAGCACGGTATCGATATCAAAAAAGGCGGCATTTTTCCGATTGTCCACGGTGTACGTACCATGGCGCTTGAGCGGCGCATCAGCGTAACCTCGACGCTGGGCAGGTTGACGGCACTGGTTGATGATGGCCGCCTTGAACGACGCACCGCTGATGATTTAGGAGAGGCACTTTCACTGTTGACCGAGCTGCGTCTTAAACAGCAACTTAGCGGGCAGGATATGGACGATGCGCGCTCCAATCACGTGGTGGTGCAAGAGCTCTCGTCACTTGAGCGCGATTTATTGCGCGAGTCGCTACATATCGTTAAAGACTTTAAACAGCGCCTCTCCTATCGTTACCATTTAGAATATTCATGAGCAGCGCTATGCAAGGCAGCAAAAAAGGCATGGCACTGCTGGGGCAAACGCTGCGCAGAACGTTTAAGCGTGAGCGAGATCGGCGCCGCTATGCGAATTCGCCTTACGCCTGGCTTTTCCAGCCCTATATGGGGGAAGAGCTAGTGGCGCTGGCTTGCGAATCACTACCCGGTGAAACGCCGGTATTAAGTGTGGCTGCTGTGGTACTTAATCAACAGCAAGTGCACACAAGCCAGCCGTGGGTGGCAACGTTTGCCGACCCTCAAACGGTTGACCAGCCGGTGCTGCGCCAGCATCAGCAGCTTTACAATCCCGCCACGGCGGTACCCCTCTGTGCCGAGACACTGCATGCGTTTACCGATTTTATTGGCAACCGGCCGCTGGTCGGGTGGCAACTGGACCAGCAGTTTTGCATGCTTAATAGAGCCTTTAGAGCGCACCTCGGGTTTGGGCTACCTAATGTTCAGGTCGATGTGGCCAAACTGCATCAACGCCAATTGCGCCGTTTACACCCGTTAGTGGAGTCTTCCCAACCGTTTTCCGAGGCGTTGGCCTGCTGGCAAGTGCCTACTATCTCGACCCAGAGATTGCTAGGTAAAGCCACCGCAAGCGCCTTGCTGTATATGCGCTTACAGCGTGATATGACGCAGTCGGGTTAGCTTCTAGCGTAGTGGTGCCTGTGCCGATGGCCGTATTGATAACCGTATTGATAACCGTATTGATAACCATAGTGATGACCGTAGTTATGATCATAGTAACGACGTGATTTTGCCAGTTGGGTGAACGGCGGGAGTATTGTTAGAATAGCGGCTGCTCCTTCTACCATTGGCAGTGCTTATATCATGCAACACCTTGATCATTTTGACCCCGCCGCGGCAACCGTTGCACCGACGCCTGACCTGCAAGGCCAGCCGGCGCTTGAGGATGCCAAACAGAAACGCGAATTCAACAAGTTGCAAAAGCGGCTGCGGCGCGAGGTAGGTAATGCAATTATCGATTACCAAATGATCAATGAAGGCGATCGGATCATGGTCTGCCTGTCGGGGGGGAAAGACAGCTACACCATGCTTGAGATTTTACGCAACCTGCAGCGCAATGCGCCGGTGAATTTTTCACTGGTGGCGGTCAATATGGACCAAAAGCAGCCTGGTTTTCCTGAGCATATACTGCCCCGGTATCTGGAAAAACTCGGCGTGGAGTACCGCATTCTGGAGCGCGATACATACTCGGTAGTGAAAGAAAAAACGCCGGAAGGCAAGACAACTTGCGCGCTTTGCTCGCGGTTAAGGCGCGGGTCGCTTTACGGGTTTGCCGAAGAAATTGGCGCCAACAAGATCGCCCTTGGTCATCATCGTGAAGATATTCTGGAAACGCTGTTTCTCAATATGTTCTTTGGCGGCAGCCTGAAGGCAATGCCGCCCAAGCTGCTTTCCGATGACGGCAAGAATGTCGTGATTCGTCCGCTGGCCTACTGTAAAGAGGCGGATATTGCGGAGTTTTCGCGCCTGATGGAGTTCCCGATTATTCCCTGCAACCTGTGCGGTTCGCAGCCGAACATGCAGCGTCAGGTCGTTAAGGAAATGCTGGCCGAGTGGGACAAAAAGCATCCGGGTCGTTTGGAAAGCATGTTTAAAGCGGTCACTAACGTCGCGCCTTCGCAGCTAGCCGACCGCGACCTGTTTGACTTTGCGGGACTGGAAGCCAAACAGGAAGCGCTAATGGCGGGGCGTATTGAAGCATTTAACGTGAGCTAATCACCGGCTCTTCCTCTTCAGCAAGCGCTATAAGCCGCTGCATATCGAGGATGTTAACCTCGCGCCCTGAGACGGCCACCACGTCTTGCTGCTGAAAACGGCTCAAGATACGGCTGACCGTCTCAACCGCCAGCCCCAGATAATTGCCGATATCCGCACGCGCCATTGAAAGCCTAAAGCTGTAAGGCGAGTAACCCCGACGCCGAAAACGCTCTGAAAGCGTCAGTAGAAAACTGGCCAGCCGCTGGTCGGCGGTTTTGCGCGACAACAGGCGCATCATGCGCCGGTCATCGCGAAGCTCCTTGCTCATACTGCGGTACAGCTGACCACGAAGCTCCGGCAGCTCCTCTGAAAGCAGGTCCAGCCGATCAAAGGGAATTTCGCAGATGGTGGTGGTTTCAAGGGCAATCACGCTGCCTGGGTAGTGCTCTTCGTCAATGCCGTCCAATCCGACAAGCTCGCTGGGCAAAAAGAAGTTAGTGAGCTGATCGTTGCCATTACCTTCGCTGGTTACCTGTTTTAGGCTGCCTGAGCGAACGGCATACACACTGGTAAAACGGTCGCCTTGACGAAACAGTGTTTCGCCCTTTTTCAGCGGTGCTCGGCGTCTGATGATGGCATCAAACTGCCCCATGCCTTCAAGCTCAAGCGCTAGTGGAAGGCAAAGCGAGCTTAGGCTGCAGGTCTGACAGCGTGCTTCTTGAAGAAGCGAGCGTCGTTGGCTTGTCGAGGGTAGCATGACTATCTCCCTGTTTCTCTTTTGCCTAAATGGCTATCTACCGCAGGCGTTGATGCCGCCGGTTAAACGATTCTTGAGTAGCGTTGGCCTGAGTGCCCCGGAAGGTAAGCATCAAACGCCATGGCCAGTTGGCGAATCAGTAAACGGCCCATTGGCGTCGCCTCAAGCGTATCATCCAAGCGAACGATTAGCCCGTCCTGTTCAGCAGTGCGTAGGCTTTCCAGCGCACTGGCAAAGTAGTCGTTGGCGTTAACCTGCCATTGCCGGCTAACCGCTGCTAAATCCAGGCGCATATCGCACATTAAACGTTCGATAACGTCGGCTCGTATTAGGTCATCCTGATTTAATCGTACGCCTTTCACGGTAGCCAGTCGACCTTGATCCAGGTTCTCTTCGTAGCTAGCCAGGTCAGTAGGGTTTTGCGCATAGCTATCGCCTATTCGGGAAATAGCTGACACGCCCAGACCGATAAGATCGCATCTGGCATGGCTGGAGTAGCCCTGAAAATTGCGCTGTAGGGTGCCGTTGGCTTGGGCAACCGCCAGGCTGTCATTGGGTTTGGCAAAGTGATCCATCCCAATATGTTGATAGCCCGCAGCGGTCAGCATGTCGATGGTCGTACGCAGAATCGAAAGCTTTTCATCCGCACCTGGCAGGTCATCCACGCTGATACGTCGCTGAGGCTTGAAGCGTTCAGGCAAATGCGCGTAATTAAACACGGATAAACGCGCCGGATTTAACGCGATCACCTGTTCAAGCGTCTTGGCGAAGCTCCTTTCCGTTTGAAAGGGCAGACCGTAGATTAAATCCAGATTCAGCGAGAGAAAGCCCAACCGGTGTGCTTCATCCATTAGTGTTTCGGTAAGCACGCGAGGCTGATGACGGTTAATCGCCTTTTGAACGCGTGGGTCCAGGTCCTGTACGCCAAGGCTCAGGCGGTTGAAGCCCAAAGACTGCAGGTGGCGCAGGGTTAAAACATCGGCTTCGCGCGGGTCGATCTCAATGGCGTAGTCACGCTCTGGTGCGTTTGAAAGACCGAAGCGTGCGTCCAGGCGGTCAATCAAGTCGCCCATCTGCTCCAGTGAAAGAAACGTAGGGGTGCCTCCGCCCCAGTGCAACTGATTGACAGGGCGCTTTGTATCCAGATGACGGGCCGTCAGGACCATCTCACGATCTAGCCGATAGAGATACGACTCGGCCAGGGCGGTGTTTTTCGTCGCAATTTTATTGCACGCGCAATAAAAGCAGATTTTGCGACAAAACGGGATATGGACATAGATGGAAAGCGGGCGCTGACTTGCGTTGCTGCGCTCAATGGCCTGGGTCGCATCTTCGGCGGTAAACCCTTCGTGAAAGGCCAGCGCCGTCGGGTAGGAGGTGTAGCGTGGGCCGCTTTTATCATAACGGCGCAGCAATGCGTCATCCCAGCGGGTGCTGGATGACGCGGTAGCAGTAACGGATGAGGGGACAGCCGTGGCACATACAGGCATGAAGAGGCGCTCCGGTAGCTGAAAATACGTTTTTAAAAGCTACCGATAGGCTAGAGAACATAGCGCTGTAGTGCGTTGCGCCAGGTCAATGATTGGCGTGTGAGTGTCCGCCTGAATGCCCACCTGAGTGCATGTTGAGTGCCCAAAGCTGCCATACGGCAAAGCCGATAATGACGAGCGCGGCGATGGTTCTTGTCGCGGGGTGACGAATAAGATGATTAAGCTTGCGTGCGGCAAGTCCCGTGGCCAGTAGCGCAGGCAGGGTGCCCAGGCCAAAAGCCCCCATTAATAAAGCCCCTTGAAGCGGCCGGGCCGTCGCCAGGCTCCAAGCCAGCATTGAATACACCAGCCCACAGGGCAGCCAGCCCCAAATGGCGCCTAGCGCGAATGCCTGAGGGAAATGAACCACCGGCATCAAGCGTCGGCCCCAGGGCTCAAGGTGACGCCATAATCGTTTGCCCACGGCTTCCACGCGTAAAAGCCCTTTCCACCAGTTAGCAATATACAGCGCCATGAGAATCAGCATGAGCGCTGCAACGCCTTGCAACAGCTGGCGCGCCAGCAGTGAGGGCGAAAGCACGGTGCCCAACGCGGCTACCAGCGCGCCTGCCGTCATGTAGCTTAATATTCGGCCCAAGTTGTAGCTTAGCAGTAGGCCGCCCATACGCGCCGAGCTACGCATGCTGGGCGGGATGGCAAAGGTTAATGCGCTCATGACGCCTCCGCACATGCCGATGCAGTGGGCCCCGCCCATCAACCCAAACACAAACGCGGCAATAAGCGGAGGAAGGTCAAGCCCGGTCGGGTTCATGGCACGCCTTTGACTGCTGAAGTGGATAAATGGGAGGTGGATACGTTGGAAGTAGATAGCCTGTGTGAAAAGCGTAGCGTATTGGCAATGACGGCAAGCACACTGGCGCCTGCGCTCGCAATAGCGCCAAACGGCGATAGAACGCCCACCGCTGCCAAGATAAGCGCTATCACGCTGATGGAGGCCGCCATGCCCATTGAGTGTTGTATGCAGCGCTGCGCGGCGCGGGCAATGGTTAGAGTTTCTACGGCGCGCCCGCTTCGTGGGCTGAGTATGACCACGTCTGAGCAAGACGCTATCGCCTCATCGGCAGACTGCGTTGTTGTGGCCAATGAAAGCAGGGCGCGAGGGTTCGTTATCACCACGCCTCGTGTAAGTAACTGCTGGTAAGCGACCGTTAGCGCCGCTGGGGTTGCCAACGCCAGTGCGCACGGGCTGCCTGCTATTAGCAGCGAAAGCAGTACATCCAATGCCATTAGCGGTTTAAACCACCACCAGAGGGCTGCCACACTCAGCGTTATGATAAGCAGGCCAACGGCCCACTTGTGCACGCCGTGCGCATTAATACTGGCCAGGTGCTTCCCAGTAAAAGCAGCGCCAACCAAGGCGCCTAGCGCTGCAATACGGGCGCGGGCAGGCGGTTGGACTACGTTAATCACCAGCGGGTTTTCGAGGTTTTGGCAGCCTGCCAGCACGCTATCTCCTATAGCGTAACTCACCGGGAGCGGTTCGCCGGTGAGCTGTGAGGTGTTCAGGCTTGATGCGCCTTGCTCGATAACGCCGTCAGCAGGTATCCGCTGCCCCGCATTCACTACGATACGATCACCTGGGCAAAGCTCACACGCGGGTAAAATTCGCTCGCTTTTGTCGGGGTTACGCCGAATGGTCGTGGCGGGTAGGGCTCCTTTAAATGTGTCTTGAGGGCTTCTCAAGCCTGACAATGATCGAGCGCAGCCAAAAAGTAGTAACAGCGTTGTGAGCAGCGCAATCATGCCAACGTACATGCCAACGTAGTGCTCCCCTGTGTGAAAAAACGATGCGTAGCCGCTGGCCAGGTAAGCGCAGCCCAGTGCCAGGGCAGTAGGCACGGCCGGACCCAACAAGCCACGCTTTATATCGACAAGCGCTTGTCGAAAAAAAGGCGGCGTGGCAAACAGCATGATAAGCGTTGCCAGTATCATGGGAAGCCAGTGAAGCAGCGTAGTAGTATGCGTATTGAGATCCCCTCGTGCTTCACTCGGCAAAAAAAGCATGAGCAGCGTGATACCGAGAAGGCACGCCCCCGATACTCCCAGCCGCAATGCGCACAGACGCTTTTTATAGCGCACGCGTTCCTGTGCAGGGTCTGGCTCAAAAGGCAGGGCGCTGTAGCCAATACCGGCAAGCTCGGCCAGTAGCTGGGAAAGCTTAAGCTTGCTGGGTTGCCAGCTAACGTGAAGGCGACGCCGTGATAAATCGACGGCACTTGAAATGATGCCCTTCAGCGCATTTAAGCGATGTTCAATTAACCAGCCACAGGCATTACAGGTAATACCTTCTACCGCGAGCGTAGCGCTTAACTGGTCACTGTCGACGCCAGAGGGCAACGTTTTCCGGAATTTTGCCTCAAATTCAGGGCTGTCGAAATACGCCCAGGCATCGCTATCGAGTGTCTCTCCGGCAGGCGTTTCGGGCAGCTCAGTGCGCTGCTGGTAATAGCGCTCCAGGCCGCCCTGTACAATGGCATGGGCAACGGCCTCGCAGCCTGGGCAGCACAACGGGTACGTGGTGGCATCCAGCGTTATATGCCAAGGCGCATTGCTCGGAACAGGGCTGCCACAGTGGTAACAAGAGGAGGCCGATAACGTTGTCATGGCCTCGCTGCCTGTGCTTTAAATAACCGTATCATCAACGTTTTATCAGGCAAGAGTGTTTCCTTAAGGTAGCAGCCATCGGAAAACTCTTGAATGAATAGTGAAGGTTTAACGGATTAAAATGCCAGGAGAAAGAAAACAGTGATGCCAGACGCTTATGCAGGATATTTGCCCCTTCCGCCAGACGCGCTGGAAGATGCCTTGGCGCAAACTGAAGCCCCCGGCTTCTTTTTGGTGGAGGGGCTTGGGCCGCTGGCAGTGGTGGGGCGGGCGCATATCGGGCGAATTTTATGGGCGCATGGTGCAGGCGCTGGGCATCAGTCATCTTTTATGCAGCGCATGATCAATGGGCTGGCAGCCCAGGGGCTTCAGGTGTTTGCGATTGACTTTCCCTATATGCAGCAGATTAATCAACAGGGTAAACGCCGCCCGCCACCGCCGGTTGCTCACACGGTAGCGCATTTTACTGCCTGGTATCGTCTGCTTGCGCCATTGGCGGCATCGCCGCTGTGGGTGGGCGGAAAGTCGATGGGCGGACGAATTGCGACGATGTTGGCCAGCCAGCAGGCTTGCCCTGGTGTTATCGCCGCAGGCTATCCGTTTCATCCGCCGAAAGCGCCTGAAAAACGTCGGTTAAGTCACTGGCCTGATATTCACTGTCCGGTATTGATACTACAAGGCGAGCGTGACCCGTTTGGTACGCGTGAAGAAGTAATTGGCTATCCATTAACGCCTCAAACCAGGCTTGACTGGCTAACTGATGGTGACCATGACTTTAAGCCACGGCGCGCTTCTGGATTAAAACATGAGTTTTTGATTGACGAGGCGGCCTCACTTGCGGCATCCTTCGTCCGCGCTCATGGAACGCCTTCGGGAATGTGAGCAACGCGCTGGTTTAAATCACAAAGTTTAAACATAACGTGTTGACATTCAGCGAGGCTTCTGTAGAATGCAGCGCCACGTGACCAGCGGGTGGTTAGCTCAGTTGGGAGAGCACCAGCCTTACAAGCTGGGGGTCACTGGTTCGAACCCAGTACCACCCACCATCGAAAGATGGCCTGGAAACGTAAAGCAGTACCAAAGTAATATCAGCATGATGTAATGCGGACCGGTAGTTCAGTTGGTTAGAATGCCGGCCTGTCACGCCGGAGGTCGCGAGTTCGAGTCTCGTCCGGTCCGCCATCATCATACGGTTTACTTTGTAGCAGTTATCGCTATTCGGACCGGTAGTTCAGTTGGTTAGAATGCCGGCCTGTCACGCCGGAGGTCGCGAGTTCGAGTCTCGTCCGGTCCGCCACGATAACTTGCAGATTCGTTGATGAAGATCAACACCTTGGGTGGTTAGCTCAGTTGGGAGAGCACCAGCCTTACAAGCTGGGGGTCACTGGTTCGAACCCAGTACCACCCACCATTTAAAGTCCATTTTAAATGGTTGTCATTGTAATACCGCGTTAAGTGCCTTATATGTGGACCGGTAGTTCAGTTGGTTAGAATGCCGGCCTGTCACGCCGGAGGTCGCGAGTTCGAGTCTCGTCCGGTCCGCCATTAAGCACCTTCAGTTTATACCGAACGAATTCTAAAACCCCGGATCAATGATCCGGGGTTTTTCGTATGTGCGCTGGTTGGTTACGCCAGTCAGGCAACCGCGCTAACACCTGCCTTGGCAATCTGGACGTCCTGCTCAGGTTTTACACCGGAAATACCTACCGCGCCGATCACTTGCCCATCGACGATCACTGGAACGCCACCAGACAATAAGCCAGGGAAAGGCGCGGAAACAAATGCAGTGCGGCCACCGTTAATCATCTCTTCAAACACCTGCGTTTCCTTGCGGCCAATAGCGGCATTACGCGCTTTATGAGAGGCGATCTCCGCGCTAAAGGGCGCGGCTCCATCCAGGCGACGTAGCGCCAGCAGGTGGCCGCCATCGTCAGTGACCACAATCGTCACCGGCCAGCGGTTGTTGTCCGCTTCTTGTTGCGCGGCATCAAGTATCTTGTTGATATCGGTAAGCGTCAGTACGGCTTTGGTTTGCATGGTATTTCCTGTTGGTTGGTTAATGAGTTTTATTGAGCGAGTGCGGCGTCTACCACTTCGACCCAGTGACGAACCGGCGTCCGGTTCGCGCCTGCCAGGTGCGTTTGGCAGCCAATATTAGCCGTTACGATAAGCGCTGGGTTGCCTGCTTCCAGGGCATTGAGCTTATTGTCGCGCAGCTGTGTGGCGAGTTCCGGCTGGGTGACCGAGTAGGTGCCCGCTGAACCGCAGCAGAGATGAGCATCCTGCACCGGGGTCAGCGTAAACCCTAGCGTGGTTAATACGCTTTCAACCGCGCCGTTAAGCTTCTGGGCGTGTTGTAGCGTGCAAGGGCAGTGAAAGGCCAGTCGCTGAGTCTCTTTTACCTGAAGGGCGTCCAGGGGCTCCTCTCGAAGTATCTCAACAATGTCTTTTGCCAGCGCACTGACTCTCTGGGCTTTTTCAGCATAGCGCGGGTCATCCTTGAGCATATAGCCATACTCTTTGATAAATGCCCCGCAGCCACTGGCCGTTTGAACAATAGCTTCCGCTCCTTGCTCAATATGTGGCCACCAAGCGTCAATGTTGGCGCGCATGCGTGCTCGGCCGTCATCCTGGGCGTTGAGGTGAAAGTCAATGGCCCCGCAGCAGCCCGCCTCTGTGACGGGCGTTAAGCTAATATCCAATCGGTCCAGCAGCCGCGCTGTGGCGGCGTTGGTGTTGGGCGATAACCCAGGCTGCACGCATCCCTCTAGCATCAGCATTTTCCGAGTATGCTGCGTACTGCCCGGCCGTTTGCCGGCATCAACGGGCGCGGCTGGCATTTTATTGCGTAGCTTGCTTGGCACCAGCGGCTTGAAGGTTTGGCCCAGTTTAAGCAGCGCCTTGAAGCGCGTTGGCTCCACCATCATTTTACGCAGCGCGTAGCGCTGGGCACGCTCGGCTGGCGGGCGCGGTACTCGACGCTCAATTTCAGCGCGGCCGATATTTAATAGCTTGTGATACTCGACCCCGGAAGGGCAGGTGGTTTCACAGTTCTGGCAAGTCAGGCAGCGGTCCAGGTGCAGCCGGGTTTCTGCGGTGACCTGGTCATCGTCGTCGTGGCTTTCCAGCAGCTCCTTCATCAGGTAGATGCGCCCGCGGGGGCCGTCACGCTCATCGCCCAGCAACTGGTAAGTGGGGCAGGTCGCGTTACAGAAACCGCAGTGTACGCAGGTGCGCAAAATGCGCTCCGCCTCCTGAATATGCGGCTTTTGAAGATCCGCATCGGTAAAATGCGTTTGCATATCAGTTCTCCTGATTAAAGCGCCGCATAAAGACGACCGGGATTAAAAATAGCGTGAGTATCCAGCTCCGTTTTCAGCCTACGGTGATACTTTTCAACCACGCTGTTTAATGGCGTAAAGGGCTCAGCGGCTCCGCCTTGCGCCTGCGGGGTGTAGCAGGTAGCGTGCCCGCCGGCGGCCTGGCATGCCTTGCGTAACGTTGTTGCATCCAGTGAGGTTTTTACCCAGCGCTGGCTGCCGCCCCAGTCGTAAAAGATATCTTGCTGGGGAATATCCAATGCAAGCGGGGCAGTGTTCGGAGGGAGTGAAAGGCGCCACAGCGGTGGGGCATCGCGGTACTTAAAGAAGTCATGGGTATGATCACGCAGCGAGGCCCAAAAGCTGGCCTCCAGCGGTTCGCCACCCAAGCGCTCACGGGTCGCTTTTACCGAGCTTTCGCCCCCCTCCAGGCGAATAAATAACTCGCCTGCGTGCCAGGCTGCGGCAGTGATGGGCAGCGGCTCGCGGCCAAGTTCAGCCAGTTTGTGTAAGGCCTCTTCAAGGCTTAGTGGCAGGCGCAGACAGTGGCTTGCGGTGGGAACAGGCAGCACCTTAAAGGAGATATCGGCCAGTACGCCAAGCGTGCCTTGGGCACCGGTCATTAAGCGGGAAAGATCATACCCCGCCACGTTTTTCATCACCTCGCCACCAAAGCGCAGCAGTTTGCCCTCTTGGGTAATAATGCGTGTGCCGAGCACAAAGTCGCGTGCGGCACCCGCCCAGGGGCGCCGGGGGCCAGAAAGCCCGGTGGCCACAGCGCCGCCAATGGTGCTGTTCTCACCAAAGGAGGGCGGCTCAAAGGGGAGCATTTGATGGTGTTCGGCAAGCGCTGCCTGAAGCAGGCTTAGTCGTGTGCCCGCCCGCACGGTGACCACCAGCTCTACCGGGTCGTAAGAGACAATGCCGCTGTGCTCTGCCATGTGCAGCGGCTGGCCTTCCACAGGGCGGCCATAAAACGCACGAGTGTTCCCCCCTGCAATACGCAGTGGCGTGCGCGTTTCATAGGCGTTACGCACCTGGTCACACAGGCGCTCAGAAATATCGCGGTCTGCGGCGTTAATCGCTAGATCGGTCATGAGTGTTCCTTATGCCATCAAAACCGCGGAAGCTCCGGGTGCGGCAATTCATTGTTATGCACATGCATGGCGCCAAATTCGGCACAGCGAGCAAGCGTAGGGATGTTTTTACCGGGGTTTAGCAGGCGCTTTGCATCAAATGCGGCTTTTAGCGCATGAAAAATGCGGATCTCATCGGTCTGGAACTGGCTGCACATCTGATTGATTTTTTCGCGCCCCACGCCGTGCTCGCCGGTAATGGACCCGCCCGCTTCCACGCAAAGCTCCAGAATCTTGCCGCCAACGTCCTCGGCAAGCGCAAGCTGCCCCTCTTTGTTGGCATCAAACAGAATCAGCGGGTGCATGTTGCCATCGCCTGCGTGAAACACGTTGGCCACGTCCAGGCCACTCTGTTCAGAAAGTGCGGCGATACCCTTGAGTACGCGCGGCAATTCGCGGCGCGGGATCGTACCGTCCATGCAGTAGTAGTCTGGCGACATACGGCCAACCGCAGGGAAGGCATTTTTACGTCCGGCCCAAAACATGGCTCGCTCAGCCTCATCGCGGGCCTGCTGAATCTGTGTGGCGCCTGCCTTTTCGAGTACCCGACGTACCGTTTCACAGTCGTCATCTACATCTGCCTCAACGCCATCCAGCTCACACAGCAAAATGGCTTCAGCATCCATGGGGTAGCCCGCTTTAACAAAATCTTCAGCCGCTTTAATGGCTAGCCTGTCCATCATTTCCAGCCCGCCTGGAATGATGCCTGCGGCAATAATATCGCCCACCGCTCGGCCCGCTTTTTCAATATCGTTGAAGCTTGCCATCAAGACCTTGGCGGTTTCCGGCTTGGGCAACAGCTTAACGGTAATTTCAGTCACCACACCGAGCATGCCCTCTGAACCATTCATCAGTGCTAGAAGATCAAACCCCGGCGCATCCAGCGACTCGGCGCCCAGCGTCATGTGCTCGCCTTCAATAGTAAGCACATCAACACGAAGTACGTTATGCACCGTGAGCCCGTACTTTAAACAGTGCACGCCGCCTGCGTTTTCTGCCACGTTGCCACCAATTGAGCAGGCGATTTGAGATGACGGGTCAGGGGCGTAGTAAAGCCCGTAAGGCGCGGCCGCTTCAGAAATAGCCAGGTTGCGTACCCCCGGCTGCACACGCGCCAGGCGGGCGTCCGGGTCAACGCTTAAAATACGATTAAAACGCGACATTACCAGCAGCACACCTTGTTCCAGCGGAAGTGCGCCGCCGGAAAGGCCGGTGCCCGCACCGCGCGTCACTACGGGTACATCAAGTGCGTGGCAGCGCTTTAGCAGGGCTTCAACCTGCTCAAGGTTCTCAGGCAGCGCCACCAGCATGGGTAGCACCCGGTACGCCGCCAAGCCATCGCACTCAAAAGGGCGCAGGTCTTCTTCCCGGTGCAGCAGGGTCATGGAGGGCACTGCCTGCTGTATATCGCTTAAAACCTCGGCTTTATCGCGGTGGACCAGCTCGCCGTCAAGGCGCTCATCAAAGAGAATATTCATCACAACTTCTCTGGTTTTTTTATCGTTAAAGGTAACCGCACGGTCAATTCGCTATGGCATCAATCTGAGCTTTTTTTGTGCGGCTGTCCAGGGTGTGGTGCAATGGTCAGACCAGTAATTAGTCGATGTTGAAACGCGCTGCCGCCTGCTTGCCAACGGGTAAATCTTACCTTGCCATGGGCGACCAACCAGCGCCTGGATGAGAGAAAACAGATGTCCTTTTCCAATCAAGAACCTGTACTTGGCCTGCGTACGCCTGACCATGTTGCCGCCCGTTTGGAGCGCTTGATTCTGGATGGCGTCTTTCGGCCTGGCCAACTGCTGCCTTCTGAACGGCGCCTCTGCGAGCGGCTTAAAGTATCCAGAGCCTCGCTGCGTGAAGGCCTGCGCATTCTACGTAGCAGAGGCGTGATTGAAACTCGCCAAGGGCATGGCTCAACCGTGGCATCGCTTCTCCCCATGCAGGATAAAAGCCCGTTGATGCACCTGTTCCATGATCACCCGCGCACGCTGTTTGATCTGCTCGAAGTGCGCGCTCTGCTGGAAGGAGAGTCGGCTTTTTTGGCGGCGACGAGAGGTACCTCCATGGACCGCGTGTTGATTACCCGGCGCTACCAGGAGCTGGCGGATTATGCCGAGCACGCCGAGAGCATTGACGTTGAGCGGCTGGCGCGGCTTGACCACGCCTTTCATCTCGCCGTCTCCCAGGCATCGCACAACCCGGTGCTGGTACATACACTGCAAAGCCTGACCGACCTGCTGCTAAGTTCGGTATTTGCCTCGGTTAAGCATCTTTACCACCGTACGGGCCCGCGTGAAATGATCAACCGCCAGCATGCCCGGCTGCATGATGCGGTTGTCGCAGGCGACGCCGAACAGGCCAGGCAGGTGGCGCTGGAGCATCTCACCAGCATTACCGAGCTGCTACGGGAGCTGGAAGTAGAGAGCGAACGTCTGGAGCGCTCAGCCATGCGTATGGAGCCGTGGTAATGCTTTGCTGATGAAAATGCCTGGTTGATGAAAATGCTGGCTTGATAAAGTACCTGGCTAAAAGATTCACGTTGCTCAGCGGCTGACACAGACGCTAGCCTAGGCGATGACAATAATCAAAGGAGAGCGATGTGGCTATTTACCAGTTCGGTGAGCACCAGCCTGATATTCATGACGACGTGTACGTTGCTGAAACCGCAGACGTGATAGGGCAGGTAACCTTAAAAGCACGCTCCAGCGTCTGGTATCAAGCGGTGTTGCGCGGTGACAGCGACCTTTTGGAAATAGGCGAAGAGAGCAATATTCAGGATGGCGCGGTATTGCATGCCGACCCAGGATATCCGCTCAAAGTGGGGCGCGGTGTCACGGTGGGCCACCAGGCCATGCTGCATGGTTGTAGCGTAGGCGATGGCTGTTTGATCGGTATTCAAGCCGTGGTGCTTAACGGCGCGGTGATCGGCGAAAATAGCCTAGTAGGTGCGGGGGCATTTATTAAAGAGGGCGCTGTGTTTCCGCCCAACTCGCTGATTGTGGGCTCACCTGCGCGGGTAGTACGCACGCTTTCTGCTGATGCCATAGAAGGGCTTAAGCTGAACGCGCAAAGCTATGTCATACGCGGCCAGCAGCATGCCACCTCGCTAAAACGCATCGATTAGCACGTCAACTATTACATTAGCGATCACATCAACGAATGCGCGGCTTTCTAACGACGTTCCTTGCGTTTAAAGCACGACACCCCAAGGCAGGCTTGGGGTGTCGTAAAGGGTGACGCTAGTCAGATGTTCTACATAAGTGGGTCCGTAACGCCAAGCACATAGAACGCTACCATCGCAATAATGCCCGCGAAGACAAGATAGTAGATGGTGGGGATAATAGTCTTACGAATGGTCGTACCTTCACGGCCCAACAGGCCAACGGTCGCAGAAGCCGCCACAACATTGTGAATCGCAATCATGTTACCCGCAGCGGCACCGACTGCCTGCAGAGCCACCATCATGGCAGTTGAAACACCCAGCGTTTGGGCGACGTTAAATTGGAACTCTGCCAGCATCAGGTTAGAAACCGCATTGGAACCTGCAATAAAGGCACCCATGGCGCCCACAGTGGGGGCGAAGAAGGGATAAATGTTGCCCATGCCATGAGCAACTGCCTGCGCCATCATTACCGGCATTGACACCAGGTCCGCCCCGTTAACCCCTGAATTGATCAAAATACGTACCATGGGTACGGTGAAAATCAATACAAAGCCTGCGCCCAATATCGTTTTGGTGGATTCTGATACCGCCGCGCTTATTTTGCTCGGATTCATCTTGTGCAGGAAGTAGGTCACGATCACTACCGCCAAAATAATTCCGCCTGGCAGGTAAAGCGGCTGTACACCCCCGCTAACGCCCGTTTCGCCTAGAATATTGTTCCAGTCCAGACTGATAGAGGTGAGCGCCACCCGCAGCGGTTCAATGGTTCGTGAGGCTACCAGGAACAGCGCAAGCAATACGTAGGGAACCCAACCCATAAAGGTAGACATCGGGGCTTTTCCGGCCACATCTTCAAGCTTGATTTGCAGGTTGCCAATCCACTCATCCGGCCAAGAGGTTGATTCCGGAAAGTCCCAGGTATCTTTGGGAAGTAAAAAGCCTTTACGCGCTGCCGGTACAACAATCGCCAGGCCGACCATGGCACCAATCATGGAGGGAAATTCCGGGCCCAGGAAAACGCCCACCAGCATATAAGGAATCACAAATGAAATGCCTGTGAAAAGGGCAAACGGTACAATCGAAAGCCCCTCTTTCCAGGAGCGGTTGGCGCCGAAGAAACGCACCATCACCAGTACCAAAATCAGCGGCATGCAGATGCCGATGATGCCATGCGTAATAGCCACTTCGCTGGTGATCAGTTGGAAAAATGTGCCCCAGGTGGAGCCATCCGCTTCCAGTTGTGTCGTTATGCCCGCACGGTCCAGCCCGCTGCCCACGCCCACGATAATAGGCGTGCCCACGGCGCCGAACGACACCGGGGTAGATTGGATCATCATGCCCACCACGACAGCGGCAAGTGCCGGGAAGCCCAAGGCAACCATTAGCGGTGCGGCCACGGCAGCGGGGGTGCCGAAGCCAGAAGCGCCTTCAATAAAGCAACCAAACAGCCAGGCAACGATCAGTGCCTGAACGCGACGGTCTGGACTGATGCCTGAAAAACCATTGCGAATAGCGGTAATGCCCCCTGAATGCTTCAAGGTGTTGAGCAGCAAAATGGCGCCAAAAATAATCCACAGCAGGCCTGCTGTTTGGATAAGGCCTTGGATAGTCGAGGCGGCCACGCGGCTAAATGACATATCCCAAACCGTCAGCCCAATAGTGGCTGCGGTGAGGAATACAATCGGCATCGCTATTTTGGCCGGTATTTTAAAACCAACGAGTAAAATACCTGCCAGCAGTAATGGCAAAAAAGCCAGAAGAGCAAGTGTTGTTTCGTTCATAAGAAAACTGCCTTTTTATTTATGGGTATGCGCTATCTCTGTCTAATGGTTTAAGTGCTAAGAAGCCTCTGATTAACTATTGCGCTTGGTCATACTGCGTTAAAAATCATCTTAAAATGCTCATTTACAAATTGTAAATTCCGCTTTTTCGTTGATTTTTGCCTTGTCTGACCTGTGCTCATTACGTTAATCAGAGGCTTCCTAAGCGCAACATTGAAAAGATACGGCTCAGAGCAAATAATAACACTATTACGAAACAGGTCTTGCCAAAAGGGGCAAGTTTGTAAGGTCTATATAAGCCCTTGCGTGAATTATAAATGATTGTTTTATATGTGTTGTTAATTGTTTTTAAGCTTCATTGAAGAGGGTCGTTATTAGACTAAAAGACAGTGCTGAGACTCGCTACTTCTCCAGCCAGTGCTTTAAGCTCAATGGCGATGAATGCGCCATTTTTAAATTTCCTCTTTTCATTAACGGTAAGGGCAAAAACATGACACGTACGCTCTATGACCTGTGTGGCCGTGACGAACGACTGCGTTTTTCTCCCTATTGCTGGCGTGTGCGTATGGCGCTTGCTCATAAAGGTCTGGCCTATAACACCATCGCTTGGCGGTTTGAGGACAAGCAGGCGCTGGCGTTCGCCGACTACGATAAAGTCCCGGTGCTGTGCGATGGGGGTCAGGTCATTACCGATAGTTTTAAGATAATGCGCTACCTGGATAAAGCCTATCCCGATGCCCCTGTTTTGGGTGAAGGAGTGGCGTACCAACGCGCGCTGTTTTTTAAATACTATGTCGAGCGCAGCGTAACGCCTGCCCTGTTTCGTAGCGTTGCACTGGATTTATTGGCCGCCATTCACCCTGATGACCGTGATTACTTTCGTAAAACCCGTGAAGCGCGCTTTGGGGCACGCCTGGAAGATGTGCATAACCCCGAGCAGGGCAAGCAGCAGCTTTACCAGGTGCTGGCGCCGGTACGTGATCAGTTACATGGCAGTCCTTTTCTAGATGGCGAAACACCCAGCGGTATCGATTACTTACTGTTTGGAAGCATGATGTGGACACACACCGTCTCGCTTGAGCCGTTGACCGAACCCGATGATCCGGTCACTGAGTGGTTTACGCGTATGTTGGATGCTCATAATGGGGTTGCGCGCCAGGCAATCACGATTCGTGATTTAAATTAAAAATCGAATAACCTGCTGATTTAAAATCATATTGAGAGCTGTAGAGGCATGTGGCGCACGAGAATATAAAAAACCATGTTGCGATGCACAAAAGGCGCTGCTAGGTTTACGTACAGCAGCGGCAAATGCCAACGCATCAGCAGCGCCTCCACGACTAACGGGCGGCGGCCTGCTAGCTAACTCAAGGAGATGTCGTGATGATGAAGACTGCAGAGAATAACACCCAACAGTTCGAGTCTGCCTTTGTATCACCCATGCGTTCTTACACGCATGCAGCGCTTGATTACTATGAAAAGCTGATGGGTGCTCAACTTGATGCTGCCCGCGCGTACTCAGATATGACCATTTCCCAGGCACGCACCTGGCTGGAAGTTAAAGATACCGATGGCTTTAAGAAAGCCATGGAAAGCCAGCAGCGCGTTGCCAGTGACTTCATGGAGCGGGTGAAAGGGGATTCTGAAAAAGTAACCTCTATCAGCCAGAGCTTTATGCAGGACAGCGCCAAAATGGCCGAAGAAAATGCCCAGAAGGCGAGTAATACCACGCAGAAAGCGGCTGATAACGGTCAGAAGTCAGCAGAGTCGGCAAAAAAGTAAATCCCTGTTAAGCCATTTGCATGGCGATGAAAGCGCTGCGATCCTCTGGACGCAGCGCTTTTTTATTGCTCATCATTAGCCAAACGTCATGTAATATCGCCCACTCAAGCAAGGCCAAGCGCGATATCATGACGCGATGCAAAGTAAGGAGGCGATAGGAGAGCCACATGAGTGATGCGCAGGCGACCGCGAAGCGGGTTGCTCCAGAAAAAGAGGGCGATGAACGTCACGATGCTATATATCGTGCGGTAAGTGATGCGATTGTTGAACAGCGCCTAAAGCCCGGTGCCAGGCTGCGTGAAGATGCGCTTGCCGACGTGTTTAGCATTAGCCGTACCGGCATACGCAAGATTTTACAGCGCCTTGCGCTGGAGCAATTGGTAACCCTAACGCCCCGCCGTGGTGCCAGTGTTACCCGGCCCACCGCCGATGAAGCCAAGGATGTTTTCGATGCCCGCCAGCTTGTCGAGTGCGGATTAATGCCCGATGTGGCAAAGCGAATCGGTGAAAAAGAAGCTGCTGAACTGCGCGAGATGGCCCGCGAGGAGCGTCACGCGCTGCGCAGTGGACAACAGAGCACCGCCATTCGCCTGTCAGCAGATTTTCATGTGCGCCTCGCCCAGCTTTCCGGCAATGCCACGCTTGCCGAATTTGTAGAACGCCTCTGCTCGCGCTCATCGCTTATTCTTGCGGTATACGGCCACCGTGGCCACCTGGGCTGCGAATCCCACGACCATGACGACCTGATCGGCTATCTGGAGTCCGGCAACGGCGAGCGCGCCAAAGCCTTTATGAGCCGCCACCTAAAAGCGATTGAAGCCTCGCTCTCCATGGTCGAAGAAGAGGAGAGCGCCCCGGACCTACAGCAGATATTTGGGGACTGAAGTGAGCTTAATCGCTAACGCCGCGAACAGGGCTTACATCAAGCTCCAGAACGCCTCGACCAGCGGGTTTTTCAGGTTCTTCTTCAGGGTAAACAAGCCAATATCGTAGGGTGCTAATTCCGGCGCTACGTCGAGTACTCGAATGCGACCCACCAATGGGCTGTTGTCGAGGACGATTTTAGGCACCACGCCAATACCAAAGCCCAAGCTCACCATGCTGACAATGGCTTCATTACCGGTGACCTGGGCATAAATACGTGGCGAGATGTCTAGCTTGCGAAACCATTCATCTACACGCGCTCTGGAGACGCCGCTTTCCGATAGAATCATGGGCGTGTTCGCCCATTCTGCCGGTGTGAATGGTGTGCCGGTTGGCGCATTCGGCACTTGCTGTTCCAGCGGGGCAATAAACAGCAACGGCGACGTAGCGATGGGCTTAAAGGCCAAGCCTCGCGGTAGATGGGCAGGCTTTGCTGCAATGCTAAGGTCTTCTTTACCATCCAGCACGTGCGCAATGGCGTGTTCCGGGTCACCGGTGCGCAGCTTGATTTCAATGGCCGGGTAGGCGATACGAAAGCGGCGAAGCAGCTCGTGCAAAAAGCTGTAGCTTGCTGTCACCGAGCCATACAAACTGATTTCACCGCTTAATTGGTCAAGATTGTCGGTCAACTCATGACGGATCAAATTCCATTGGCTGCTGGCATCGCGGGCATATTTGAGGAATTTCTGCCCTTCCTGAGTCAACACCACGGTCCGGTTGTCGCGGTTGAACAGCGACACGCCCAGTTCGTCTTCCAAATGGCGGATGTTGCGCGAAAGCGCAGAAATGCTGACGTAGCACTCATCGCTTGCACGGCCGAAATGCAGCGTTTCGGCCAGCGCGAGGAATTGTTTCAAAAGTTTAAAGTTCATAAGCGCCATGATAATAGCGTTTTGTGAAAATAGGGACGTGTTGTTGCAAATATATCAATTTAAGAAATAGTCGTTTTTGGTTAGATTGGATTCACTTACATAGCGCTGGATCCCGTATTGAGCGGCTGTGTCACTTTTTTTCGTGTCGGTGTGTCGTGCATCGATAGCGTGATGATACTTAATCAGGATGTAAACGATGGCTAACTATTTCAATACCTTGCCGCTACGCGAACAGCTGGCTCAGCTTGCAAAATGTCGTTTCATGTACAGCTCAGAATTTGCTGATGGTGTCGACGCGCTGAAAGGCAAGAAAATGGTAGTGATTGGCTGTGGCGCGCAAGGTCTCAACCAGGGGTTGAACCTGCGCGACAGCGGCCTGGACGTTTCCTACGCACTGCGTCCTGAAGCCATTGCGCAAAAGCGTCAGTCCTGGAAGAACGCCTCTGAAAACGGTTTCGTGGTGGGTACTTATGAAGAGCTGATCCCGACGGCGGACGTGGTTCTGAACTTGACCCCGGACAAGCAGCACACCGCAGTGGTGAACGCTGTCATGCCGCTTATGAAAGAAGGCGCTTGCCTGTCTTATTCCCACGGTTTCAACATCGTAGAAGAGGGCATGCAGGTACGTGATGATCTGACCGTCATCATGGTGGCGCCCAAGTGCCCGGGTTCTGAGGTGCGTGCTGAATACGTTCGTGGTTTCGGCGTTCCTACCTTGATCGCTGTGCACGAAGCCAATGATCCCAAAGGCGAAGGGCTTGCGCTGGCGAAAGCCTACGCAGTGGGCACTGGTGGCCACAAAGCGGGCGTGTTGATGTCCTCTTTCATCGCGGAAGTTAAATCCGACCTGATGGGCGAGCAGACGATTCTTTGCGGTATGCTGCAAACCGGTTCTATCCTCTGCTTTGATAAAATGATCGAAGAGGGTATTGAGCCAGGTTATGCCTCCAAACTGATTCAGTACGGCTGGGAAAACATCACCGAGGCGCTTAAGTACGGCGGCGTGACCAACATGCTGGATCGTCTTTCCAACCCGGCCAAGATCAAGGCCTTTGATCTGGCGGAAGAACTGAAAGACATCATGCGTCCGCTGTACAACAAGCACCAGGACGACATCATGAGCGGCCACTTCTCCCGCACGATGATGGAAGACTGGGCAAACGATGATGCTAACCTTCTGAAATGGCGTGCAGACACTGCCGAAACCAACTTCGAGAAAACGCCTGCTGGCGACGTTGAAATTTCCGAGCAGGAGTTCTTCGACAACGGCATCTTGATGGTCGCCATGGTGAAAGCGGGCGTTGAGCTTGCGTTCGAAACCATGACCGCAGCGGGCATTATCGCCGAGTCTGCCTACTACGAGTCGCTACACGAAACGCCGCTCATCGCGAACACCATCGCGCGCAAGAAATTGTACGAAATGAACGCGACGATCTCTGATACCGCAGAGTACGGTTGCTACCTGTACAACCACGCCTGTGTGCCGCTGTTGGCAGACTTCATGAAGGGCATTAAATCCGATGTCATCGGTAAAGGCCTTGATCTGGACGACAACGGTGTCGATAACGCACGTTTGATTGAGGTCAACGATGCGCTTCGCGCTCACCCGGTGGAAGCTGTTGGCGCCGTGCTGCGTGGCCACATGGCGGATATGAAGAAGATCGTTTAACCCACGGGTTAACCGTTAGCTAGTCAATGGAAAGCCGAGATATCCACCACGATATGCTCGGCTTTTTTGTCCCTGGATAAAGACTTTCCGAACCCTGATTTTTTTACCAATGTAAGGAACATGTTCATGGAGCCTTCAACCCGCTTGGCGAGCATTCAGCTAAACAATGCGACGATCAGCTTCGATGATCGGTTCACTCTAAGCGAGATTGACTGGACCATCGAACCTCACCAGCACTGGGTCATCACCGGCGCTAACGGTTCCGGTAAGTCGGCTCTGGCGGCGGCACTGGCTGGCATTGGCAAGATTGAAGCGGGCACTGTTCAAGGGCTTCCCGAGCGCGTCGGGCTGGTCTCTTTTGAAGCGCAGGCCGAGCTTATCGCAGAAGAGCTGAAAAAAGACGATGCCGACATCATGGATGTCGTGTCGCTCGGCACGCCGGTCAGTGAAATGATTTTCGAGCACTGCGAGGATGCCGAACTGGCTTACGAGCTGGTGGAGAAATTCGGGCTGACGAAACTCCTCGACCGCGCCTTTCGCAAACTCTCCACGGGTGAAACCCGCAAAGTCATGTTGATCCGCGCGCTGGCTAACAAGCCTGATCTGCTAATTCTAGATGAGCCGTTCGATGGCTTGGACGTCGACACGCTCGCCATGCTGCAAGCCCATCTTGCCTCTATTATCGAAAGCGTCCCCATGGTGATGGTGCTCAATCGCTTCGACGAAATGCCGGACTTCATCACTCATGTGGCTTACCTGGATAAAGACCGGCCAGACCCGGCGCAAGAGAATAAAAAGCAAGGCAATAGGGCGCGTAGGGAAGGTGGGCGACTGGCGTTCACAGTAGACCGCCAGGATGAGGCCGCCTTCAACGAGCTTTACCAACTGCTGCATTTGAAAACGACTGACTTAAGCGTACCCGAGGCCGACCCTGCCCATCAGCTGCCCGCGCTCGACCCCAACCAGCCGTTAGTAAAGCTTAAGCAAGCGACGATTAAATACGGCGATACTGTAATCGTGGACTCGCTCGACTGGACGATCGAACGCGGGCAACACTGGCAACTGAGTGGTCCTAACGGTAGCGGTAAAACCTGCGTGTTGTCCTTGATCACGGGAGACCACCCGCAATGCTATACCAACGATATTTTCGTGTTTGGTTTCCAGCGCGGTAACGGTGAAAGTATCTGGCAGATCAAGCAGTTCATCGGCTATGTCTCCACGGCCCTGCAATGGGAGTATCGTGTCAGCACTAGCTGCAGGAACGTCATCATTTCGGGCTTTTTTGATAGTATCGGCGTTTACACAAAATCTACCGATAATCAGCAAAAGATTGCCGATCAATGGCTTGATTTACTGGGTATGAAAACGCGTGCCGACCAGCCGTTCAATAAGCTTTCCTACGGCGACCAGCGGTTGCTACTGATTGCCCGTGCCATGGTGAAGCACCCGCCGCTTCTAATACTCGACGAGCCCTGCCTGGGCCTTGATGACATGAACCGCCAGCTCGTTCTCGCGCTCATCGAGAAAATCTGTGAAGGCAAGGAAACCACGGTGCTGTACGTCAATCACCACACGGAAGACAGAATAAAGGAAATAGACAACCATTTAACGCTTGAGAAAAACCACTAGGCGCTGACGTTTTCGTTGCTGCCTCACTCTAAAAAAGCGCCATCGGCACAAAGCTGATGGCGCTTTCAAATTGCCTAAACTGTCAGTTTTAAATTATCAGTTTTTAAATCACCAGTTTTTAAATCACCAGTTCCTGAAACATTCGTTAAAGCTCACTCACCTCAACTTGCCTTCTGCTGGGTAAGGGTGGGTGCTGCCTTAAACTGTCGCATCAAGCCAAAGTAGAACGCGCCTCCTAATCCTGCACCAATGAGCCAGCCGTAGCCGTCCAGGCTTGAAAGGGCAGGGACTAGCACCGTGGAGAGCGAGAACAGCGCTGCGCAGCCAAACGCAAGTAAGGCGCGGCGGTTCCATCCGTTTGTGTAGTAGTACGCGCTGCCAGGGGCTGAGGAGAATAGCTCCTGCATATTGAGGTGTTGGCGCTTAATCAGGTAGTAGTCCACCACAATAATGCCATAGAACGGCGCGACAATAGCGCCAAGGGCATTGACAAAGCCGGGGATGCCAATCTGACTAATCACCGAGATCCACAGCGCTCCCACAAAGAAGGCGATAACGGCGGTTATCAAGCCACCCACCTTAAAGCTGATTTTGCTGGGGAAGAGGTTGGCCAGGTCATAAGCCGGCGGAATAAAGTTGGCGACCAGGTTAATGCCCACGGTAGCGGCAAAAAAGGTGAGGGCGGCGATGATGGTCAGCGGTAATGAATCAACGCGCTCAACAATATCGGCGGGGTTGGTGAGCGCCTCGCCAAACAGTACCAGCGTACCGGCAGTAATAATAAGCGCGATAAACGAGAAAAACGCCACGTTAAGCGGTAACCCAAGCAGGTTGCCCAGCTTCATTTGCCGCTCGGTTTTTACAAAGCGGGTAAAGTCGCCAAAGTTGATCACCACGGCCGCAAAGTAGGCCACCATGGTGCCTACAATGGCAAGAAACGCGCCCACGGCGCCCACGTTTTGCTCACCGCTGCCGCTAAAGATGGTCCCAATGGCGGGCAGCAACTCGTCTCCTGCCTGGAACCAGACAATTCCCATCAGCACGACCATAACCACGTACACCAGCGGGCCTGCCCAGTTCAAAAAGTGCTTAATCCGCTCGATGCCTTGCCAGAAGATCGCGATTTGAAAAAGCCACACGATCACAAATGACACCCATGCGACGCCAGAAAGGCCCAGGAAGGTCGTGCCGCTGCCCGCCCCGATAAAGGCGGTAATCAGCAGGGCGACTGCCGTTGATGCGAAATAGGTCTGCACGCCATACCAAAAGATACCCACAATCGCGCGTAGCATGGCGGGAAGGTTGGCACCGCGCACCCCCATACTAGCGCGCACCATCACTGGGAAGGGGATGCCGTATTTAACGCTTGGTTTGCCCGTTAGGTTCACCAGAAACATGACAATAACACCGGCTAGAATAATCGCTGCCATCACTGCCCAGCCGTTCAAGCCATAGGTGAGGAATAGCGATGCCGCGAGGGTATAGCCAAACAGGCTTTGGATATCGTTGGACCACACGTTAAAGATTTCAAATGCGCCCCAGGTGCGTGCCTGGGGCTTTAAGGGGGCCAGATCTTCATTATAAAGCGAGGGATCGAACTGCTTGATATCAAGATCGCTGTTAGGCGGTTGCTCATGCATGGCAGGCTCTCTCTGCATTAATCGTCAGCACGGCTGCACGTAGGCAGCCGTCGGATTGGGGAGGGTTAGCGTGTAAAACGCTGGCAGGCGGGCCAGTGTTTCATCAGCAGGTAATAGGTAAGGCCGGCGGGAATTAAACTGGCGTACCAGGAGACCGCAGAGAAAAAGAGTGCTGCCAGGATGCCCACCGCGGTTGCAACGAGAGCCGCTTTATTGACGCCTTGATAAGGGCCGGTGGGATCGTAGAGCTTGCTGATATCCAACGTGCGGCGGCGGATGATGTAGTAATCCACCACCAGAATGGCAAAGATGGGGCCCAGAAAGGCCGAGTAGGTTTGGACAAACAGCTGTAAACCGGCGGCCGAGCCCGGTTGAACCAGCTTCCAGGGGAAGGTGGCAAACGCTAACAGGCCGACAATGACGGTCGCGACCGGGAACTTGATCTTGAAGATGTCCATTAGTACATAGGTAGGCGGCACCACGTTGTTCAGTACATTGGTCGTGACCTGGGCAAAGGCGATAAACAGCAGAGTGGTCATTAGTAGCGGCGTGTTATCCACGGCATTGGCAAACACCTGAATGGGGTCTGCGGTGCCCGTAGCTTCCGACACCATATAGCCGATCAGGCCCATAAACAGCGTACAGGGTAGAATCGACATGGCGTAAATGGTGGTAAGCAGGCTCTGGGCCGTGCCTTTTTTATGCTCACGCGAGTAGTCGCTGACGTTAAGCATCATGGTGCTGTAGATGCCTAAAAAGAGCATGGTGGCGCCCCAGAATGGCATGCCCCAAGAGCCTTCCATGGTGAACAGGCTGGCGGATAATTCATCGCCATAGCGCTGCACCGTGGCGTAAAACATGTACATCAGCGAGGCCAAAATAAACGCGCTGCCGATATTTTCCAGCCACTTGATACCTTGAAAGCCCATCACCGAAAGGCCGATTTGCAGGAATTGGAAGGTAATAAAGTAAAACACCAGGTTATCAAAGCCGAACAGGGTTGCTGACACCATGTTGAGTGCGCCTGCGCCAATCCAGCTTTGAAAGCCGTACCACACCACGGCAGGTAACGCGCGAACCAGGCCGGGAATACGCGTACCGGTAAACCCAAATGTGCTGCGCGCCTGCACCATAAACGGAATGCCGTATTTGTAGCCCGCTGCACCGTTAATCGCCAGTGCAATGCCGATGACAAAGCACCCGATGGCGATGGCAAGCGTTGCCTGTAGCAGGTTTAACGTACCGACAACGCTTGAGCCCATGGCAAAGGTGCCGATGGAAACGCACCCACCAAACCAGGCCAGAAAGTAGGAGCCTCGCCCCATAATTCGGGTACCCTGGGGGGCCAGGCTTTCCTCCCCCAGGGCTTTAGTGCGCGCTGTAGAAGCGTCTTCTGACGCAAGAGCAGCATTTGAAATGCTCATGATGTCGTCCTCGCAAGATTATGAGTATTGTTGGTTTCTCAGGTTGTAGCCTGAAAGATGCTTGCGGCATGGCGTACTACTGGACGTTCTGGTTCTTTTACGAATGCACTGATTAACGAATTTCTGACCTTCTGATGAGCGTGCTATTTAAGCGGCAATGGAAGGTTTGATAGGGCGGCAAACTTACCGGTAAAGGGTTTGGGGCGTGGGTAAGCAAGGTCGCCATGTTTGCTGGTATGCAGTCCCAAGCCGACCAGGGATTCTGCAAGCTTCAAGGCTGCGCTTACACCTTCAACGACGGGAATACCCACTTCGTGGCTAATCTGTTGGGTGAGGTTCGCCATACCACCACAGCCCAGCACGATGGCGCCGATATCATCTTCGTCCCTGGCGCGGCAGCACTCCTCGACAATTCGGGTAAACGCCGCATCGGGGTGGTGCTCAAGGTCTAGTACCGGAATTTCAGCGGCTCGAATGCGTCGGCAGTGGTGGCGAAAGCCGTACTGCTCAAGCAGGTGCTCGGCAATAATGCCGGTACGCCCCAGGGTGGTAACAATGGAGAAGCGCGTGCTGATTAGCGTGGCTAAATGGAAGGCTGCCTCAGCAATGCCAATCACCGGGGCACGGGTTACTTCACGCGCGGCAAGCAGACCAGGGTCGCCAAAGCAGGCCACAATATAGGCATCAATACCGCCTTGTTGCTCACCTTTAAGTACTTCTTCGGCCACGCCTACCGCGCTTACCACTTCATCAAAATGGCTCTCAATGGAAACCGGACCTGATTCAGGTTGAGACGCGCTTATGCGGGTCCCCGGAGAAGCGTAAAGCTCAGCAGCCTGCCCAATGGCTTGGGTCATGGATGCCGTCGTATTGGGGTTAATAATATGTATGTGCACAGCACGCGATCCTGTAGGTAAACGATCCGATGTATCTTGTATACAAAAATAGGGGGCTTTATCGCCAAGAGCAAGGCCTTTACTCTCATTAAAAAGGCTAATAGATTCGTCTACACGCTCAGGTTTGGCGCTTTTTAAGTTATAAGAGATACGATGGGTTGATCAGCCATTCCTGGGAATATTGCCGTGGGCTATTAATATGTTTATTTTGTATACAATAATGGTCAATTAATTGAATTTATACGCTTGGTGATAACCGAAGGGCCCGCTGATGACGCTAACCACTGACCTCTGCTATCCGCGTGACTTAAAAGGCTATGGGCGTACACCGCCGCATGCCAACTGGCCAGGCAAGGCCAAAATCGCCGTACAGTTTGTCCTCAACTATGAAGAGGGTGGGGAGAACTGCGTGCTGCACGGAGATAATGGCTCTGAGCAGTTTTTATCCGAGATCATCGGCGCAGCCAGTTACGCTGACCGCCACTTGAGCATGGAGTCGATCTACGAGTACGGCTCTCGGGCAGGCGTGTGGCGTATTCTTCGCGAATTTGAGCGGCGGGGGCTGCCTTTAACGGTATTTGGTGTGGCGATGGCGCTAGAGCGAAACCCTGATGTCGCCCAGGCATTCAAGGAGCTGGGGCATGAGGTCGCGTGTCACGGCTACCGCTGGATTCACTACCAAGAAGTAGCCGAACACATTGAGCGTGAACACCTGCAAAAAGCCGTGGAGATATTTCAGCGCTTATACGGGGAGAAGCCAGCGGGGTGGTACACCGGGCGCGATAGCCCCAACACCCGTAAGCTGATTATGGATGAAGGCGGTTTTCTTTACGATAGTGACTATTACGGCGACGATCTGCCCTTTTGGACGACCGTTACCGACAGCCAGGGGAGTGATCACGCTCATCTGATTGTGCCCTATACGCTGGACACCAACGATATGCGCTTTGCTGCGCCGCAGGGCTTCAATACGGCGGATCACTTCTTTACGTATCTGCGCGATGCCTTTGATGTGCTGTATGAAGAGGGGGAAGAAGCGCCCAAGATGCTCTCTATCGGCATGCACTGCCGCTTGCTGGGACGCCCGGGACGTTTCCGCGCCCTACAGCGCTTTTTAGACTATATAGAGACCCATGATCGCGTATGGGTCGCTCGACGCGTCGATATCGCCCGCCACTGGGCGAAACACCATCCGCCCGTTACCTCATAAAAGGCCATTCAATGAACAATCCGGTTTACTATGCCCCTCAAGGCGGGCATCCACCGCAAACCCAAATAACGGCGGATCGGGCCGTTTTTACTGAAGCCTACGCGCTAATCCCGAAAGGCGTCATGCGCGATATCGTCACCAGTAACCTGCCGTTTTGGCAGGGTACCCGCGCTTGGGTGCTGGCGCGACCGCTCTCCGGCTTCGCCGAGACCTTCTCCCAGTACATCATGGAAGTGCAGCCCGGCGGCGGAAGCGACAAGCCTGAGCCTGAGGAGGATGCCGAAGGTGTGCTGTTCGTGGTCGAGGGCGAGCTGTCGCTGAGTCTGGACGGCGTGCGCCACGCCATGGCCCCGGGCGGCTATGCGTTTATTCCGCCGGGGGTGGAGTGGCGAGTGCGCAATGAATCCCGCGAAGCCGTTCGCTTTCACTGGATTCGCAAGGCCTTCGAGTACGTGGACGGCCTTGATGTACCGGAAGCCTTCGTCACCAACGAGCAGGCGATCACGCCCAGCGAGATGCCCTGCACGGAAGGGCGCTGGTCGACCACCCGTTTTGTCGACCCTAACGATGTGCGCCATGACATGCACGTCACCATCGTCAACTTCCAGCCCGGCGGCGTCATTCCGTTTGATGAAACCCACGTCATGGAGCACGGCCTTTACGTGCTGGAAGGCAAGGCGGTGTATCACCTAAACCAGCAGTGGGTGGAAGTGGAAGCAGGGGATTTCATGTGGTTGCGCGCTTTCTGCCCTCAGGCTTGCTATGCCGGCGGCCCGGGACCGTTTCGCTACCTGCTTTACAAGGACGTCAACCGCCACGCAAAGCTCAAGCTCTTTCGCTGAAGTAAAGGAGAAAGCCATGAGGAGGCCTGCATGCTGACTCTCACCGCCGAGCCGTTGACGCGTGAGGCCTTCGCGCCTTTTGGCGAGGTCATCGACGCGCGCGAGTCACCCTCGTTTGCCATTAACGCCGGGCGTACCCAGCGCCATCACGGCCTGGCGAAGGTGCAAACCCTGGGTGAAAACGCCCACACGCTGATCAATCTGTTTGTGAGTCAGCCCGTTTCCTTACCGCTTGAGTTAACCTTTTTAGAGCGCCATCCACTGGGCAGCCAGGCATTTATGCCGCTGCATCAGGAACGCTTTATTGTGGTGGTCGCACCGCCAGGCGAGACGATTGATCCAAAGACAGTGCGTGCGTTTGTTACCGACGGCCGTCAGGGCGTTAACTACCGAGCAGGCACTTGGCATGCGATACAGTCGGTGCTTGAGCGTGAAGGCGAGTTCTTAGTGGTGGATCGCGGCGGCGAAGGTAATAACTGCGAAGAGTATTCGCTCGAAATTACGGTCGATTTACGCGAATAACTTGTGCACACGCCTTACGGTTGTCATCCTGGTGGTCTTATACTGATAGGCTAATGACAAACCCCGTGATTGTTTAGGAAAACTATGAACGCACAGACACATATCCCGCTTCGCCGTACCAAAATTGTTGCCACCCTGGGGCCCGCCAGTGACCGTGAGGGCGTTTTGGAGGCAATGCTGAAAGCGGGGGTAGATGTCGTACGTTTGAACTTCTCCCACGGCACGCCCGATGATCATCGTCAGCGTCTTTTACGGGTGCGCGAAATTGCTGCCAAGCTGGGGCGCAGTGTGGCAGCACTGGGGGACCTCCAGGGCCCCAAGATTCGCATTGCCCGCTTTAAAGAGGGCATGGTGACCCTGAAAGAGGGGCAGCCGTTTGTGCTGGATATGGCGATGGACAGTGATGCAGGCGACGTTCATCAAGTGGGCTGCGACTACAAAACCCTTGCTCAGGATGTGGGCGCTGGCGACCGCCTGTTGCTGGATGACGGCCGTGTGGTGCTGGACGTTACCCGCGTAGAAGGCCAGCAGGTTCATACCCACGTGGTAGTGGGGGGCAAACTCTCCAATCATAAAGGCATCAACAAACAGGGCGGTGGGCTTTCTGCCCCGGCGCTAACGGATAAAGATAAACAGGATTTAAAAACCGCCGTTGAGATTGGCGTTGATTACCTGGCGATTTCTTTCCCGCGCCATGCCGAAGACATGCTGGAAGCGCGCCGTCTGCTGGGTGAAGAGGGCAAGGAGATTGGCCTAGTGGCCAAGGTTGAGCGTGCCGAGGCTGTGGCCGATGAGGCAACGCTTGACGGCATTATCGAAGCCTCTGAAGCGGTGATGGTGGCCCGAGGCGACCTGGGGGTTGAGATTGGCGACGCCAAACTGGTGGGCGTGCAAAAGCGCATGATCAAACGCGCCCGCTCGCTCAACCGTGCGGTGATTACCGCCACTCAAATGATGGAAAGCATGATCTCGGCGCCGCTGCCTACCCGCGCTGAAGTGTTTGATGTGGCCAATGCCGTGCTGGATAGCAGTGACGCCGTGATGCTTTCAGCGGAAACTGCCGCAGGCGACTATCCGGTGGAAACCGTGGAAGCCATGGCGCGTGTCTGTTTGGGCGCTGAGCGTGAAAAGGTGGCACAAGAGTCGGGCCACCGGATTCATGAAGGCTTTACTCGCCCCGATGAAACCATTGCCCTTTCTGCGATGTACGCCGCCAACCATATGACCGGTGTGGCCGCGATTGCCTGCATGACCGCCTCCGGCTATACCCCCTTGATTGCCTCGCGCATCCGTTCTGGTTTGCCGATTGTCGGCCTTGCCCATAACCCCATCGCCCAACGGCGTATGGCGCTATATCGTGGCGTCGTGTCGCTACCGTTTGATACCTCAGAAATGAGTGCGACCGAGCTTAATCGTCGTGCGCTGGAACTGCTGGTGCAACATAAGCTTGCCGAGCCGGGGGATCATGTCATCCTGACACGGGGTGATCACATGAATGCTCATGGTGGTACCAATACGATGAAAGTCATGACGATTGACCAGCTTACCGATTAAAGGACCTGCCTCCATGAACCCGACTCGTCGTCTTATGCTAAAAGCTGCGTTAGGCTTGCCTTTGGTCGCGTTGCTTCCCGGTACGGTTTGGGGCGCGCTCGCCTGGGCTGAGGGCGCTGACCCAGAGAGCGATTTACTGCCTCTGGCTATTCATAGTGACGGAGGCCCACACCGGCTGGAAGTGGAAGTGGCCAAAAGCGCGGCGCAGCGTCAGCGAGGGTTGATGGAGCGTGAATCGCTGCCTGAAAACCGCGGCATGCTGTTTCGTTTCGAGAGCGAGCAGCCTGCTGGCAACACTTTTTGGATGTACCGCACGCGCATTGTGCTGGATATCGCGTTTATCGATCAGGAGGGGCGTATCGTAGCGATTAACACCATGCCTCCCTGTGAGTCCAGTGTTCCGGCCAATTGTCCCTCCTATCCGGCAGGTGCCGCATTTTGGGCGGCCCTTGAAGTCAATGGCGGCTACTTCGCCGAACGCGGCATTAAAGTGGGCGACTGTATTTCGATTCCGGATCAAGCCGGCTTCTGCAAGCCCATCGATCAGTAGGTCTCTTCAAGGCGCGACGGCGCTTGTATCGCCATAAGAATCGGTAAAAAGGAACCACACCACGCTTAGGGCGTGGTGTGGTTCTGGTTGTTGTTGCCGGCGTGTAGGTTGCGAACCTCAGGGAACCTCCATGCGGGCTTGGCTACCCCTGCCTATTGAGCTATACCTTATTAAGCAACCAACCCTTTGACGGGCCAGGCAGGCTTTCGGGAAGTTTGGTTGCTTATCTCATATCCCCTATGCAAAAGAGGCATAGCAATTAACGGTGACTAAACGTTACGCAGCGTTAGAGTCGTGTTTCAATAGGCGCCGCTCGTATCCTTGAAGCCACGTATTGGCTTCGCTAATTAGCGGTTTTTTCGCTAAAGTAGTTAAGGTCGGCACTTCAGGATGTCGAACTATAACAGTTTGTCTTGAAAACGTTTTGGACGAAAAATCACCCGAGGGAACAGATCATCGGTGGTTCCAAAACGCATAACGCTCACAACATCAAGATAGAGGTGTATCCATGAATCGCCATGTGTTTTCTACCGCCACTTTTTCTGGCGCGTTGATCGCAGCAGCTACGTTTGCTGCCCCCGCTGTTGCTCAAGAGCGCTATATTACAATCGGCACAGGCGGCCAGACCGGTGTTTACTACGTCGTAGGCCAGTCGGTCTGCCGTATGGTTAACCGTGGCAGCGAAGAGCACAGTATTCGCTGTAATGCGCCTTCTACAGGCGGCTCTGTTGCCAACGTGAATGGCATGAAAAGCGGTGAGTTGGATATGGGCGTTGTCCAGTCTGACGTTCAATACCGTGCTTACAACGGCGAAGCCAACTTTGAAGAAGAAGGCCCCTGGGGTGACATGCGTGCGGTATTCACCATGCATGGTGAACCTCTTACCGTTGTCGCGCGTGCGGATGCGGGTATCGACAATATCAGCGACTTCCCGGGTAAGCGCGTTAACATCGGTAACCCAGGCTCTGGCCAGCGCAACACCATGGATGTCGTCATGGAAGCGTTTGGTTGGGACGAAGATACGTTCGCGTTGGCATCTCAGTTGGATGCGGCGGAACAGGCTTCAGCTCTGTCTGATAACAACATCGATGCGATGGTCTATGTGGTAGGCCACCCGAATGGCTCCATCCAGGAAGCCACCACCACGATTGATGCGAACCTGGTATCGGTCACTGGTGATGAAATCGATACGCTGATCGAAGAGTATCCTTACTACACGCGTTCTGTGATCCCCGGTGGTCTGTACCGTGGTAACGACGAAGACGTTGAAACCTTCGGTGTAGCAGCCACTTTCGTTTCATCGACTGACGTGGATGAAGAGGTTATTTACGAAACGGTTAAAGCGGTATTCGATAACTTTGATCGCTTCAAGCGCCTGCACCCGGCGTTCGAAAACCTTAACGAAGAAGACATGATTTCTGACGGTCTAACTGCACCGCTGCACGATGGCGCTGCACGTTACTACCGCGAGCGTGGCTGGATCGAATAAGATCCTAGTGTGACGCTATTAGCCAGGATCAATAGTGATTGCTTTTGAAGTTTAAGCGCGGGCACCTCGGGTGTCCGCGCTTCTTGTTGAAAGCGCTGATTGTCAGCGCTGACCATTAGGCAGGGCAAGCGTATGCGTGATGACAAACAACCCTCTAACGCCACTGAGAGCGACCTGGAGGATATGGTCGCCGCCAGTGACACAGGGGCAAGGAAGCCTCACGGCGTACCCGGTAAGTTGCTGGTAAGTATTGCAGCAGCGTGGTCGCTGTTCCAGCTATGGATTGCATCTCCACTCCCTTATATGATCGGCTTCGGTGTTTTTAGTGCCACTGAAGCACGCTCTATTCACTTGGCGTTTGCGCTGTTTTTGGCCTATATGGCCTATCCTGCGTTAAAGCGCTCACCGCGCGACCGTATTCCGCTACAAGACTGGATGTTTGCAGCGGTAGCGGCCTTTTGCGGTGGGTATCTGTTTCTTTTCTATTCAGAGTTGGCGCAGCGCCCCGGGCGCCCTATCACGCAGGACATCGTGGTGGGCATCGTCGGCATTATCATGCTGCTGGAAGCTACTCGGCGTGCGCTTGGCCCACCCCTGATGGTGGTTGCCGCGATATTTATTGGCTACTCCCTGTTTGGCCCGTACATGCCGGGCATTCTTGCCCACCGAGGCGTCAGCCTGGGAGGGTTGATCAACCACCAGTGGTTGGGTACCCAGGGCGTCTTTGGTATCGCGCTAGGTGTATCTACCAGCTTTGTCTTTCTGTTTGTGTTGTTTGGTGCGTTGCTCGATAAGGCCGGTGCCGGTAACTATTTTATAAAAGTCGCATTCTCGATGTTAGGCCATCTTAAAGGCGGCCCTGCAAAAGCGGCCGTTGTGGCATCAGGCATGACCGGGCTAATTTCCGGCTCCTCGATTGCCAATACGGTAACAACGGGCACCTTCACTATTCCCATGATGAAACGGGTGGGGTTTAGCGCTGAGAAAGCCGGTGCCATTGAAGTCTCCTCATCGGTGAATGGGCAAATCATGCCGCCGGTAATGGGCGCGGCTGCGTTTTTGATGGTTGAGTATGTCGGCATCCCGTACGTGGACGTTATTAAACATGCCTTCCTGCCTGCGATTATTTCCTATATTGCGCTGATTTATATCGTTCACCTGGAAGCCCTTAAAGCCAATATGCAAGGGCTGCCTTCCAATAACCCAGCCCGTCCATTACTCAACAAAATCATAGGATTTTTAACCGGCCTGCTGCTGTTAATGGGGCTGTCGGTGGTGGTCTATTACGGCCTTGGGTGGCTCAAGCCCTTGCTGGGTGAGGCAACGCCGTGGGTCATTTCAATCGGCCTGGCGATTATTTATGTAGGGCTTTTGAAAATCGGGTCTCACTATCCTGAGCTGGAAATGGATGACCCTAACGCCAAGGTTATTAAACTGCCGCAGACACGACCCACCGTAATGGTCGGTTTGCACTATATCTTGCCGGTTGTTGTGCTGGTTTGGTGTTTGATGGTCGAGCGGCTCTCGCCTGGGCTTTCCGCTTTTTGGGCCACGGTGTTCATGATCTTTATTATGGTGACGCAGCGTCCCATTATTGCCGTCTTCCGTGGGCGCAGCAAAATGGCCGCCGATATCAAAGAGGGCTTTTTAGACCTGTGGGACGGCCTGGTGACTGGCGCGCGTAACATGATCGGTATCGGTATCGCGACGGCCACAGCGGGTATCGTGGTGGGTGCGGTGTCGCAAACCGGTGTGGGCCTTGTGCTTGCAGATGTGGTTGAAATCCTGTCAGGCGGTAACCTGATGATGATTTTGTTTTTAACCGCCTTGCTGAGCTTGATTCTAGGCATGGGCTTGCCCACGACCGCTAACTATATTGTGGTTTCGGCCTTGATGGCGCCGGTGATTGTGATGCTGGGTCAGCAAAATGGCCTGATTGTGCCGCTGATCGCTGTCCACCTGTTCGTGTTCTATTTCGGCATTATGGCGGATGTTACGCCGCCCGTGGGGCTGGCCTCTTTTGCGGCTGCTGCTGTGTCCGGAGGGGACCCGATTCGGACAGGCTTCCAGGCGTTCTACTACAGCCTGCGTACGGCAGCGCTTCCGTTTCTGTTTATCTTTAATACGGACCTGCTGCTCATTGATGTTACCCCGATGCAGGGCGTGGTGGTGTTTATTGTGGCCACCGTGGCGATGCTGATTTTCGCCGCAGGCACGCAAGGCTACATGCTGACGCGCAATCGTTGGTATGAGTCGCTGCTGCTGCTATTGGTCGCTTTCACGCTCTTCCGCCCAGGCTTCTGGATGGACAAGATACATGACCCGTATGCGTCAGTGCCGCCTGCCCAGTTTGCTGATGCCCTTGAGCGTGTCGAGGATGGCAGTAACCTGCGGGTACAAATCGCTGGTGAAGATGCTTTTGGCTCGCCAATGACGACCTACGTACTGGTCCCGGTGCCCCGCGGTGATACGGGCCAGGAGCGCCTGGAAAACCTCGGTATGGAGCTGTATGTAGACGGTGATCAAACGCTAGTCGATTTCGTCGCCTTCGGCAGCCAGGCCGCCGACCTGGGGTTTGACTTCGACCAGGAGATTATCGAAGTACTGGCCCCTGTAGACCGCTGGACGAAAGAGTGGATGTGGCTACCGGCGTTGGCAATATTTGGTTTTGTTGTGCTCATGCAGCGTCGCCGGCGTAGTAAAAAGTCTGATCATGATGGCGCGGCAGTGGCCTAGGGAGGTTGTCATGTACCAAAAAATATTACTGCCCGTGGACTTGAATGAAGAGGGTTCCTGGAAGAAAGCGTTGCCCACGGCGGTAACGCTTTGCCAGACCTTCGGTGCGTCGTTGCACATTGTCACTGTGCTGCCAGAACTCAAAATGCCGATGGTAGGGGCTTACTTCCCCAAGAATTTTTCTGCAAAAGCGCATGAAGCCATGAAAGAGGCGCAGCATACGTTTATTCAGGACAATATTCCGCAGGATGTTAAAACCCAAAGCATTATTGTCGATGGCTCCCCCTGGGAGGCCATCATTAAGGTGGGTAAAAAGCTGGACGTGGACCTGATCGTGATGGCTTCTCATACTCGGCATAAGTTTGTCGACTATGTACTGGGCCCGAATGCTGAGCATGTTGTTCATCACTCAAAGGTGTCCGTCATGATCGTTCGCTAGGCGCTTTTTAAAAGGTATCAGGCACTATGAAAACTCCAGCTCATATGAGCTGGAGTTTTTTTATAACCCCACGGTAATGTTTAGTAAAATAGTAGTCTTTAAGTAGCTGTGTAGGTGTATCTAATTGTAATTAATATAGAAAGTCGCTTTTTTTCCTGACCTGGGTAAGCCGATCGCGATACTCTACGGGTGTTTGTATCGAAAGTTGAATAGAAAACTATAGAGCAAAGTTATATGAGGATGTCATCGTGAGAACATTATTACTGGGGTGGGTTCTGCTGGTGCTAGGGTCTCCCTTGGCTGGATTTGCCGATGTGTCCACCCCCTTGGAAGCACCAGATGGTAACGTTTTGCTGGAAGTAAGAGGCAATATTGTAAATGTGAATACCGAAGCGGGTGCCGACTTTGATATTGACATGTTAGAGGGGCTGCCACAGCACGCGTTTGAAACGAGTACGCCCTGGACAAGTGGCGTCAGTCAATATTCAGGCCCGTTGTTACGTGATGTGCTTGAGCACGTAGGTGCCAAGGGTGATGCGATAGAGGTATCGGCCCTTAACGGCTATGTGGCTGACATACCGATCAAGGATTTTTATGATTACGACGTCATTCTGGCACTTAAACGAAATAACCAGCACATCCCTATTCGCGAGTTTGGGCCTCTTTGGGTGCTTTATCCGTTTGATCAGGACGAGACGCTGCTAAGTGAAAAAGTGCGCTTTAGAGCTGTTTGGCAGGTTAGGCGTATAGATGTTCTTTAACCGAGCCAAAGTGCGCTCGCCCCGCCTGCTGCGTTATCCTCGCCGCCTTAAACTGGTGGCCATTATTACCGTGCTGCTGTTTGCATCGGCGCTGGTAGTCGCTGCTCTGGCCTCTTGGCGGCAGGACAACCTCACACAAAGTTTGCGCGAAGATACCTCATGGGTCGCCTATAAACTCGATCGTGATGCAGTACAGCTGCTTAACCACTTGCTTTCAGCATCCCGTGCAGAGATGCCCCCGGTGGTACAAAACGAGCTGAATATGCGTTTTGAACTTTTGTATAGCCGTCTTATGTTGCTTCAAGAAGGGGAAGTCAACTCACTGATTACTGACATTGAAGGGGCGAGGCAGTTGCTAACGCAAATAGGCCAGCAGATGGAACCGCTGGACCTCTTGTTTGCACCTCATGAGGTGCTGGATCAACTGCCCATTGTGTTAATTGAAGCAGAGCTTGAAGCACTCACCCAGCTAACCGAGCGGTTTGTCATCACCATCAATGGTTACCTGGCGGAGTCTGCCACTGAAGAGCGCCGTGTGTTAAGCGCGCTCTATAAATTATTAATGACGCTGCTGGTCGGTATGAGCCTGGCTGTGTTGTTGGTCATTGCGTTCCTGATCCGAGAAATGCGTGAAAGTGCGACAGCCCGGCGTCGACAGGAGCAACTAAGCCAACAATTGGAAGTGACCGCCGAGCAGGCGCAGGCTGCTAATCATGCCAAGTCCGACTTCCTGGCCATGGTCAGTCATGAGATTCGTACCCCGCTTAATGGCGTGATCGGCATGAGCGAGCTGCTCAGTGAGCCAGCAAGCTCGGCCCAGGTAGAAGATTACGCGCGCACGATTCATGAGAGCGCCAACCAGCTGTTGGCCATGATCAACGAGATTCTCGATTTCTCCAAAATCGAAGCAGGCCATTTAACACTTGAAGCGTCACCTACTGAATTAAGGCCCTTGGTTGATAGCGTAGTAGCGCTATTTGAACCGCGTTCGAGGGCCAAAGGGGTGGCGTTAAGCATGCATATCGACCCGCTGGTGCCGCGTTGGGTGATGGCTGATGCGGGTCGTCTGAGACAGATTTTGCTTAACCTTGTGGCGAACGCGACCAAGTTTACCGATCACGGAGCGATCACTGTTCGGGTCTCTTCAACGGTGGAGCACCTGCTACTGGAAGTTAGCGACACCGGGTGCGGGATTAGTGAAGAGCAGCAAACGGCGTTATTTGAACCTTTTCAGCAAGCGGGGGCATCGGTCGCTCGCCGCTACGGGGGGACGGGGCTTGGGCTTGCTATCTGTAAGCGCCTAAGTGAAGCCATGAACGGGCAGTTGGGTGTGCAGAGTAGGCTGGGACAGGGAAGTACATTTTGGTGCAAACTGCCGCTGGTTAAAGCGATGCCCGTCGAGGCAGTGCTTCCTAATGAGCAGACGAGAAACTTTGCGGGTACAGCACTGCTGTTAGTGGAGGATAACGCCATTAATCGCAAAGTCGCGACCGGGCTTTTGTCACGCTTGGGGTGCGAGGTCGTGTGTGCCGAGAATGGGCAGGATGCGCTAGACATGGCGGCGTCCTTGCCGGTGCACTTAATCTTTATGGATATACAGCTGCCTGATATGGACGGTTTGATGGTGACGCGGCACCTGCGTGAGCAAGGAGGCTGGTTGGCGGACGTGCCCATTATTGCCATGACAGCGGGAGGCAATGACCGCCAGCGCTGCCTGGCTGCCGGAATGAACGACTACATTACCAAGCCGCTTTCGCTTCTGGCGCTTGGTGACGTGCTTGCTCTGCATTTATCGCCGTCAGCGCTAGCCCGTAAGACAGCGGTGCCCGCGCAGGAGCAGGGCGATACGTTTGAGCATGATGTTTTTGAACGCGATGTTTTTGAACACAATGTACTGAATGCTGACACGCTCACCATGCTTCAGGAGAGTTTGGGCGATGAGCACTTGATAAACCTGGTTGCTTTGTATCATCAGCAGATCAGCGACTATGTGTCCCAACTGAGCGCATACCTTGCCACGCCGGAAGCGTCTTTTAGCGAACAGGCTCGGCAGCAGATAGCCAGATTGGCACATCAGCTTCGTGGGGAGTCGCTGAGTATGGGCGCAGAGGCGCTGGCGGAGAAGGCCAAAAGCCTTGAAGTGTTAGCTCGTGAGGAGGGAAATACAAAAAGCCAGCTTGATGAATCACTTGGTGTAGTGCGCCACACCGCTGCACGAACCCACAGCGCACTCAAACGTTGGCGGCAGAGGCAGTCTTCTACCAAGGGATAAGGGCTAACCCTAGCATCAAGCTATATCGTCATTGGCAATAATAAACAATACTGTTAGGGCACGTTTAATAATCATAATCCTCAGGAGCCTTCTCATGATTTATGCCAATCCGGGTGATAATGGGTCCGTCGTCTCGTTTGAAAAACGCTATGGCAATTACATCGGAGGTGAGTTTGTACCGCCCGTTAATGGGCAGTATTTCGATAACATTAGCCCTGTCAATGGCCAGGTCTTCTGCGAAATTCCGCGCTCTACTGCTGACGATATCGATAAAGCCCTGGATGCCGCCCATAAGGCTGCACCTGCTTGGGGGAAAACCTCTGCCGCTGAGCGCAGCAATACCCTGCTAAAAATTGCTGATCGCATTGAACAGAACATTGAAAAGCTGGCCGTGGCAGAAACCTGGGATAACGGCAAGGCCGTGCGTGAAACCCTGAATGCTGATATTCCTTTGGCGGTTGATCACTTCCGCTACTTTGCGGGCTGCATTCGGGCGCAGGAAGGCTCCGCTGCCGATATTGACGCCAACACCGTGTCTTATCATTTTCATGAGCCGCTGGGCGTGGTGGGTCAGATCATCCCCTGGAACTTCCCTATTTTAATGGCTGTTTGGAAGTTGGCCCCCGCGCTTGCCGCCGGTAATTGCGTAGTACTTAAACCCGCCGAACAAACGCCCGCATCTGTGCTGGTGCTGATGGGGTTGATTGGTGACTTGCTGCCGCCGGGTGTGGTTAATATCGTCAATGGTTTCGGTGCAGAAGCCGGCCAGGCACTGGCCAGTAACAAACGTATCGCCAAAATCGCCTTTACCGGTTCCACGCCGGTGGGGTCACATATTCTTAAGTGCGCCGCTGAAAACATTATTCCTTCCACCGTGGAGCTGGGCGGTAAATCACCCAATATCTACTTTGCCGATATCATGAGCGCCGAGCCGACGTTTATCGATAAAGCGGTAGAGGGCCTAGTGCTGGCCTTCTTTAACCAGGGCGAAGTGTGCACCTGCCCCTCACGTGCACTGATTCAAGAGAGCATGTACGAAGAATTTATGGCCAAGGTGCTTGAGCGCACCAGGACTATTAAGCGCGGCAACCCCTTGGATACCGATGTGCAAGTAGGCGCTCAAGCCTCTCAAGAGCAGTACGACAAGATCATGTCGTACATGGATATCGCCCGTGAGGAAGGCGCTGAATTTCTGACCGGTGGAGATAAAGAAAGCTTCGACCCCAGCTACGACAAGGGTTACTACATCCAGCCGACGCTACTGAAAGGCGACAATAAGATGCGCGTCTTCCAAGAGGAGATCTTTGGCCCGGTGGTGGCGGTCACCACCTTTAAGGATGAAGAAGAAGCGCTGGCGATCGCCAACGACACCGAGTTTGGCTTGGGTGCAGGTGTATGGAGCCGGGATATTAACGTTGCCTTTCGCATGGGGCGGGGCATTCAGGCTGGTCGCGTATGGACCAACTGCTACCACCAATATCCCGCCCATGCGGCATTTGGTGGCTACAAGAAGTCCGGCGTTGGCCGTGAAACCCACAAGGTGGCGCTTGAGCACTATCAGCAAACCAAGAACCTACTGGTCAGTTACGACATCAATCCGCTCGGTTTTTTCTAATCCGCGCTCGCTCCCCCGCTCGGCATGGTGCCGAGCGGTATTATCTGCCCCTCTGACGACAGCCCGCTTGCGACGAATAATGGGTTACACCCTCTCTGCTGTTGATTCTCAGCCTTGAGGCGCGAGGCTCGAACGATTAGGCACAAAAATCCCGGCACATAGGCCGGGATTCGTCTTTTGGGTAAATGCGATCACAGTTACAGCTGAGCATTCTCCGGCGGTTCGCCGATGCTGCCAGGCATGGGTTGTACGGTGCCGCGTTCCTGGCCTGCCAGGGTCAAAAAGTGCAGGTGGCGCTCGTACTCGCCTACCAGGTCGCCAATCGCTTGGCCGCGGGTATAACCGTTCAGGTCTTTATCCAGCCCGCCTTCAGCCAGATAGACATCCAGGCGCACATAGAAGTCATCGTCGGCTTCAATAAAGCTCGGTGTGCGCATCCGGTGTGGATACACCTGATAGACAAAGCTGGTGGCATCGCCAAAATCCACCTGCAGCGTTAGCCTGGGGAGCGGCTCGCCTTCCAACTGCTCTTCACTCACATTGGCGGGCTGGCCACGGCTTTCAAGCTCTTGGGCAAACTGAGTCATGGCTGGGCGAATCGAGTGCTTGATGGTTGCAGCAGCGCCAGCTCGGTTGGATGTGTCCAGGGCGCGGTCCAGGCGCTCCTTCCAATCGCCGCCTGGAGCGCTGCCGGTAATGGCGCGGCGTGCATCGGCCTTGTTGCCTTCAAGTTTTAGCGCCTTGTACATCCCCACCATGACCGCAAAAATTACCACCGAGAAGGGTAGCGCGGTAATCACTACTGCGCTTTGCAGAGCGTTAAGCCCACCGGCCATCAGTAGAGCAATGGTGATCAAGCCAATCACCGCTGACCAGAAAATGCGCAGCTTGATGGGCGCATCGTGGTTAACGTCACTTAAGATAGACGTAAAGTTAGCCAGCACCAGCGCGCCGGAGTCAGCGGAGGTAATAAAGAACACAACGCCCAGGATCGTGACAACCGCTGCCGTGATGGCTGCGTAAGGATAGTACTCAAGTAGGGTGTAAATCGTAGTTTGCGGTGTATTAAGCGCCTGCTCGCCGAGTGCTGCCACGCCCTGGTTGGCGACCAGCTCAATACCGCTATTACCCAATACCGACATCCATACCATAATGAAGGCAAGCGGTATAAACAGCGCACCGGCGACAAACTGGCGAATGGTGCGACCACGAGAAATACGCGCCAGGAAAAGACCCACAAACGGTGTCCAGGCGATCCACCAACCCCAGAAGAAGATCGTCCAGCCCATCTTCCACTCCTGGGCGCCATCATCGGTAAAGGCGTGCGTGTCAAAGCTTGCCGCCACAAAGCCGGAAAGATAGTCACCGGCGTTGTTAACTACCTTATCGAGCAGTGTCAGCGTGTCGCCTGAAAACAGTATGAACAGCATCAGGCAGAGTGCCAGCAGCATATTAAACTCGGATAAGCGGCGGATACCCTTTTCGACCCCGGTAACCACGGAAATGGTTGCCAGTATGACCACCAGGACAATCAAAAGAATTTGTACCGTAATCGTTTCCGGTACATCGAACATGTAGGCCAGCCCGTAGTTAAGCTGAATGACCCCAATGCCGAGGCTGGTGGCAATACCAAATACGGTAGAAACCACCGCCGTGATATCCACCGCGTTACCGATAGGCCCATAAATACGCTTGCCCAGAAGCGGGTAGAGCGCGCTGCGAATGGCTAGCGGCAAACGGTGGCGATAGCTGAAGTAGGCCAGCGCCATACCCATCAACACGTACAGCCCCCAGCCGGAGAGCCCCCAGTGCAGATAGGTTTGAACGACGGCGTTACGCATCGCAGCCTGGCTTTCGGGTGTCAGGTCGGGCGGTGCCAGGTAGTGAGAAATCGGTTCAGCCACGCTGAAAAACAGCAAATCAATGCCGATACCTGCAGCGAACAACATCGCCGACCAGGAAAGCAATGAAAATTCAGGCCGCGAATGATCGGGGCCCAAGCGAATACTGCCAAACCGCGACATACCAATCACCACGACAAAGACCAGATAGGCCACAATCGCCAGCATGTAGTACCAGCCAAAGGTGGTACTGACCCAGGCAAGCGCTGCATTAAAAAATGCACCGGCTTGTTGGGTAAACAGCAGGGTGAGCACCAGAAATATCAATATGCCGGCCATACTGCCATGAAAAACCACGGGGTTGAGGCGGTCGCGAGAGGGCAGGGAGGGGTTGTCTTTCGCCATGTAGGCGGACTCCATTGGTTGAGACAAGTGATGAAACATTTTATTTTGAATGAACGTTCAATATAAAATACGCTGTTTAAGCGCTTACTACAAATCAGTCTTGATAGTGATAGGAAATGGTAGGTGAGGTTTTGGCAAGGCGCGCATACAAAAACGCCCGGCAAAAGCCGGGCGTCTTGACAAGACTTAACAGTAAAAAAGCGCTTACTCGCTAGCGGTTTCCGTAGCGTCTTCATGCTGAACGCGCGGGCCGTGTCTACCGTGGCCTCTACCATCCCTGTGGTGCTCGTCACGCATTTCTTTCATGGCGTTCTTTAAAGATTCACGCTCCTCTTCGGAAAGAATATCCGCAACTTTATCCTGGTGCTCTTTACGCAACGCCTGCATGGCTTGGAAGTGCTCTGCGTTTAGCTCGTTGAGGGCCGTTTGCTGCTCCTCGTTCAAACCGGCGCGGTCGTACACTTCATGGCGGCGCTCTTCCATGCGCTGCGAGAAGGTTTCGCGGTCAGCGCCTGAATGACGACCTTCATGCTGGTCTGCCTGTGCAACCACAGCAAGTGGGGTTAGCGCGATAGCCAGCAGAGCCGGGGCAAACACTTGGCGTAATGACATTTTCATAACGTACCTCCTGGTAAGTTGACAATGTCAGTATCGAGCGGGGGAGTGCAAACCGTATGCACGGAGTGTGCAATAACGGTGATGATGCAGGCGGGGGGATATCTGACGTATAGCAGTTATATGGTTAGACTTTAGTTGGCTTTTTTCGTCATGCAAGGTTGGTGAAAGGTTTGTGGGATAGCTTTGTCCTCCGCAGGCAGTAGCCTGTTTGAAGACTTTATAATTCTATAAAAAAGAGAACTCGCTATGCCCAAGAAAATCTGTGCTCCGTTTAGCTTCAATATGAAATCACTACTCGCTGGTGCCACGGTTGTTGCCGCGTCACTCGCGTTAATCATGCCTACCGCTGCGGCAGATGATTATCCTGAACGCCCGGTCAATATGGTCGTCGGCTTTGGTACCGGCGGTAGTGCTGACCGTTTGGCGCGTATTATGTCAGGCTATATCGCTGAAGAGATTGGCGTGCCAGTGCAAGTGACTAACCGTCCAGGCGCAGGAACTCAGGTCGCATCCAACTACGTGCTGAACATGCCGGACGATGGATACACCACCTATGCCTCAACCTTTGCTCCTTACCTGGCCAACTCGATTCTGACCGGTGGTGCCAACTTTAGTGTTGATGATTTTTCGTATATCAACTTTCAGTGGTTCGACCTGGATCTGATCGCCGCCAATAAAGATAGCGGATACGAAGATCTTCCTTCGTTGCTGGAAGCGATTCGCGAAGAGCGCGGCCAGGTGCGTGGCGCGGTGGTTCAAGGCTCAGCCGGTCACCTGATGATCCGTCTGCTGCTGGAAGAAGCTGGTATTCCTCAAGAAAACCTTAACCTGGTGACGTACAACAGCGGCGGTGAAGCCCGCTCAGCGGTGGCTGGTGGTCAGGTGGATTTCGTTTCTATCAGTGCCCAGGGCAGTGAGGGAATTCGTGAGTTCTTGACGCCGCTTGCTATCGTGAGTGACGAGCGCATCGACCAGTGGGATGCCCCCACGATCAACGAAGCGCTGGCACCGATGGACGTAGAAGTTCCGGTACTGCAGGGCTCGATGCGTGGTTTTGCGGTCACTAGCGAAGTTGAGCGTCAGCATCCTGAGCGCTTTGAAGCACTTGCTTCAGCCATCCAGAGCGCGCTGGCCCGTAAAGACGTTCAAGAGCACCTCGAGCGTAATGAAATGGGGGGTGTTTGGATTGGGCCCGAGCGCGCCAACGAGCTGATGCGCGAAAACTACGCTGTGTTTGAAAAGTACGCACACCTGCTTAACTGATCTTCCTGTCATGGCTGGCCACTTTTCATGTGGCCAGCCTGGAGTTGAACCATGCCTGCACAGAAACGCGACTATGGGGACTTTCTGGTTCTCATCGGTCTGGCTTCCTTTACGCTGTGGTATTTGCTGGACGCGATCAGCGTCTCGGCACAACCCCAGAATTTACTGCTGATACTGCCACTTTCAGTCATTGTCCTGTCGATTATCGCCATCGAGCTGTTGCTACGCCTAAAGCAGGGGACACTGTTTAGCATCGCTGCCGACGAGGAGCCGTTACATCAAACGCTGCCCGTCGTAGTTCTGTTTGGTGCCTATGTGTTATCGCTTGAAACGCTCGGTTTTGATGTGGCGACCGTGCTGTTCATCGCGCTCTTTTTGATCCTCAAAGGTGAGCGTAACTGGTTAGCGGTGATGGGCTTTAGCGCAGCGTTCGGGTTCGCCGTGGCGTTCTTCTTCTCTCAGATGCTGCCCTATCCCATGACGCTGCTACTGCTACCCAGTTAAGGAGGCAATATGATTGATTTTGGCACAGTACAGCAGGGTCTGGACCTGCTCTTTTCTAATTTTGGCCCCTGGCTCGTGGTAATACCCGGTATTGTGCTGGGGCTAATCTTTGGCGCAACGCCGGGGCTGCAGATTTCCATGGCCATGGCGATCTTCCTGCCCATGACCATGTACATGGATTTCATTCAGGCCATGCTGTTCTTAACCGCTATTTTTACCGGCGGTTCGTTCGGCGCGGGTATTCCTGCCATTTTGATGAATATCCCGGGCACTTCATCGGCCATTGCCACCGCCTTTGATGGCTACCCGATGTCGCGCAAGGGGCAGCACAACCAGGCGCTGGGCGTGGCGTTGGCCGCCTCCGTGGTGGGCGCGCTGATGGGTTATCTCGTTCTGTTTTTCATGATTCAGCCGCTCTCCTATCTGGTGCTGAGGCTCGGCCCTTCCGAAATGTTTGTGGTCATCCTGTGGGGCATGACGCTGATTGCGAGCCTGAAGGGCGAGCAGGTACTTAAAGGCTTGGTGGCGGGCTTTGTCGGCCTCTTGGTGGGAACCATTGGGTTTAGTGAAATTGGTCTGGCGCGTGGCACCATGGGGAAAACGTATCTGCTTGATGGTATTCCGGTTATTCCTGCCATGATGGGCATGTTTGCGGCCTCAGAACTTTTCAAGCTTGCCAACAAAGGCTTCATCGTTGAATCCGCCGATTCGCGTAAGGTGAAAATCAGCGAGATATTTGAAGGCTGTAAGATGGCAATGCGCTATCCGGTTGTGATGATTCGTGGTGGTTTGATAGGTGTGTTAGTAGGGGCCGTGCCTGGCGTTGGCTCCTCGGTTTCCAACTTGCTTTCCTATATTGAAACCAAGCGTCGTGATAAAGATCCTGACTCGTTTGGCAAGGGTAACCCGAAGGGCGTGGTGGCATCAGAAGCCGCTAACAGCAGCTCTGAAGGCGGCTCAATGGCTACTCTGCTGGCGCTTGGCATTCCCGGCGGTGGTGCAACGGCGGTAATGTTGGCTGCGTTTGCCATGCATAACATCACCGGCGGGCCGCAGTTTATTCGTCAGCAAACCGATGTGGTCTACGCGATCATTTTTGCCAACTTCGCCCAAGTATTTCTTCTGGTGGTCGTGGGTCTGCTGTTTATCCCGCTGTTGGCCAGCATCGTCAAAGTACCCATGCGCTACCTGATTCCCTCGGTACTGGTACTCGCGGTTATGGGATCGTTTGGCTTGACCGGCAATATGACAGGTCCCGCCACTGTGCTGGTATTTGCAGTGATTGGTTGGATCTTTCGCCATTATGGCTACTCGGTGCCTGCCGCCGTTATCGGTATGCTGCTGGGCTCGCTGGCGGAGAAATCACTGCTCCATTCGTATCAAATCAGCGGCGGGGATATCACCTATGTCTTCGAGCGCCCGGTGACCTTGGGGATTCTAGGACTTCTATTGATTTCACTGTTTAGCCAGCCGTTAATGGCGCGCTTTAGTGCCTGGCGTGCGGCCAAACAGGCGTAACATAATGGCAAAAAAAACGCTGAAAACGTTAGTCTTGGGTTGCTTGGGTGGCGTTATTGCCACCCTTTTTTCATTGCCCCTGGCCTGGATGCTGGGCGCACTTTTTATGGTAATGGCGGTATCGCTTGGCGGTGTTAAAACCGGCGTTGATAAGCGCTTGCACCGTGTGGCTATTGCCCTGCTGGGACTCTTTATCGGGAGCCGCATTCAGGCCAGTGAACTGGTCAGTCTGGTGCAGTGGTACCCAAGTGTATTGGCAATGCTGGTCTATATGGGGCTTATGCTGGTGGGCGGGTACTTTATCTTTACCCGCGCCAACGTAGGGCCCATGGATGCGATGTTCTGCGCCTACCCAGGGAGCATGAATTCAGCCCTAGTGCTTGCTGAGCGCGCCAATGGCGATGTGCGCTGGATCGCTATCGCGCACTCGCTGCGTCTGGTCACCGTGGTGTCCGGGGCGGCACTATTGGCAAGCTTCTTTGTGGATGATGTCACGCTGCAAAGCTCGCCCGTATCGCTCTCGCTGATGGATGCGCTGCCGCTGTTATTGGTCCCGCTTTGCTGGTGGCTTGCCCGCTTGCTGCGCATTCCCATTCCGGAGTTTTTAGGCCCGATGGCCGCAGGCGCCATCATCGCGAACCTGGGGATGGATTACTCGCTGCCCACCTGGACGGTGTTCACGGCCTTTTTGGTGCTCGGCTCTTCGGTCGGCGCGCGTTTCTCAGGAACCCACTGGTCTCAGGTAGTCAGCGTGGGGCGGTTTGGGATGGTGTATGCACTGTTTGCCCTGATTGTCGCAGCGCTCATAGCTTGGCTGGTCGCCAGCATGACCCAGCTTTCTTTTGTGGCGGTGTTGCTGGCGCTGATTCCCGGCGGCGTCGGGGAGATGGCCGTCATCGCCATGGTGATGGATATCGACCCGGTGTATGTAGTGTCGCACCATGTCTTGCGCCTGTTACTGCTGATCTTTATGACCCCGCTGGTCATTCGTATTGCAAAGCAGGCGGCTGCATAGCGGGAAACGCCACCGTCACGGCGAAACCGCCTTGTGGTCGGTTATTAAAAGAGAGGAGAGCGGCGTGGGCGGTGGCGATCTGCTCCACAATAGCCAAGCCTAAACCGCTACCGGGCGCGTGCGGATTGTGGCGGGAAAAGCGCTCGGTCAGCTTGCCAAGTTGCGCCTCTTCCACGCCGACTCCCTGGTCGCTCACCGTCAATATTACCTGTTGCTGCTGCGTTGTTAGGGCGATATCGATTGGACCCTGATAGGCTTCAGCGCCTCCCGCGTGCAGGCTGGCATTCTCAATCAGGTTAATCACCAGCCAGAGCAGCATGATCGGATCGCCCAGCACTTTGGAAATGGTATGAGGCTGATCGAACGACAGCTCCTGGCCTTTCTGATAGATGCTGGTTGCTGTTTGCGCGCAGCCATCCTGGCATATTGCCACCAGATCGACGGCTTCAAGATGGGCCTCATCCATCAGCTCGCTGCGGGTCTTGGCATATTTCAAAAGCTGTTGGACCGTATGGCTGGCATGTTCCGAGATACGCTGTATTTCAATAAGGTTGGCTCGAACGGCCGATTCCTGGGTCGTTTTTAGCGAGATTTCGGTTAGCGCACGTATTTCAGAAATGGGCGTTCGCAACTGATGGGACACATCGGCATTTAATTGCTGTGTACTCTCAATGCTGCGACGGATACGTAGCATCAGCTGGTTAATGCTGAGAATCAGTGGGCGAATCTCTTTTGGAGCGTCGTCTTCAAGCGGCTGAAGGTCATGAGAAGAGCGGCGGCGAAGCGCTTGGCTTACGGTATTAAGCGGGGCTAATCCACGATAGATCGCCAGTAGAGCGATGGTGATAGCAAGAATTCCGGCAACAATCGTCAACCCGGTGAGTGTCACCATAAAGTCATTGGTAAGCGTGTAGCGCGCCTCTTTGGACTCCGCAACGATCACTTCAATATTGATGTTCTCGCGGCCCCGGCTAAAAGGAAACGTCAGGGCGACGGCGCGTAGCTCGTTGCCCGCGTACGTCACGTCGTAAAAAACCGGCTCAGAGAGGTCAGTAGGCGGGTCGCCCAAGCCTTGAAAGCCAGCAATCATATCGCCGTCTACTTCCTGCATCCGATAGAATATTTTGCCTTCACCACGACTACCTAGGGTGCTAATACTAAAATAGTGCATATTAATGCGTAGCGCGCCGTCTACCGTGTAGATGCGTCTTTCCAAGCGCTCGGCGGCATTGAGCAGCATATCGTCGAAGGTTTCGTTAATCTGGCGTGTCAGCAATAGATAGCTCGAAAGAAGCGCCAGAAATGCCAGGGCAGTAAACGGTAAACCAATCCACAGCAGCAGGCGGCTTTTTATCGATTTGATAGCAAGCATATCAAGCGTCGGATTCCTGGTTGGGGGCTTCTTTGGGGGCCAGGTAATAGCCTAAACCGCGGACCGTTTTCAAGCCGAAGTCGTAGCCAATTTTCTTGCGGATGCGTGAAATATAAGTCTCCACCGCTGCATAACTGACCGGCTCGCCCATAGTGGAAAGTCGATCAATAATCTGGTCCTTACTGACGAGTCGATTTTGATTAATCATCAGATATTCCATTACTTCCAGCTCTCGACGGTGCAGCGTTACAGGCTGGCCATCAATTCTTAGCTCCATTGCGTCGGGTAAAAATGCCAGACGGCCACAGCTAAGTGTTTCACCACCAAAATGCTTGGCACGCCGGACCAGTGCCCGGGCTCGGGCTACTACTTCATCAAGTGAGAAGGGCTTGCAAAGGTAGTCATCTGCGCCCTCTTCAAGCCCTAAAATGCGTTGGTCCAGCGTGTCTCTGGCGGAAATAATCAGCACGGGGATAGTGTTCTGCTGATGGCGCAGTTTGCGTAGAAGGCTAATGCCATCCAATTCAGGCAGGCCCAAATCCAATACCATCAGATCGAAACCACCCTGCACGAGCATTGGGAGTGCGTGTGCGCCGTCGTTAGCGACGGTGATGTTGAATCCTGCCTCGCTAAGTGCTGTGGCCATCGAGCGCGCTAAATTGTCGTTATCTTCTACTATAAGCGCCTTCATGTTTAATCCTGCGGGTTAGCCCTCGGGCTGATATTTATACCCTACTCCATACACCGAACGAATGATCTCCTGCTCGGGGAGGGCTTCAGTGATTTTTTTGCGCAGCTTTTTAATATGGCTGTCGACGGTGCGTTCAGAAACAATCCGGTTGTCTCGGTACATATGGTCCATTAGCTGCTCACGGCTAAAGATTCGTCCAGGTGACTGCATCATTACTCGCAGCAGCTGAAATTCAACCGCGGTGAGGCCCAAGTCATGGCCGTTGGCTAGTGCCTGCCAGCCATCGTCATTCAGGGTCACCGGGGTTGAAACCGCTGCCTCAGGGGTGTGGGCCTGTTCGGCAAGTGCTTGGCTGCGGCGTAGTACCGCTTTCACGCGGGCGACTACTTCGCGGGGGCTGAAAGGTTTGCAGATATAGTCATCGGCGCCCAACTCCAACCCTAGCAGTCGGTCTACTTCCTCCACCTTGGCGGTCACCATAATAATTGCGATAGCAGGCCACGTCTGACGTATTTCCCGGCAGAGCATCAAACCATCTTTGCCGGGCAGCATGACATCCAAAAGCACCAACGTGGTGGGGTGCTGCTGCAACCAGGGTATTACATCGTCGCCATGACCCAGCGTTGCAACATTAAAACCGTGGGAGCTTAAATAATCATCCATGAGGCGGGCAATTTTTGGCTCGTCCTCAACAATCAATAGCGGGGCGTCTTGGAACATGGCGGACTCGCTTGTCATTAATGGGAAGTCAGTAACGGAAAACGTAAGGTCCAGCAAAGCCCGCCTAGCGGCGCATTGGATGCCTCAAGCGTTGCACCGTGCGCAATCACCAAGGCGCTTGCAATGGATAGCCCTAGGCCACTACCGCCGCTTGCCCGATTGCGTGACCCTTCAACACGGTAAAGGCGCTCGGTAAGCCGGGAAAGCTCACTTTCCGGAACGCCCGGTGCGCTATCCTGCCAAACAATCACCGCCTGGGCACGCTCAATGTTGAGCGTTACTTGAAGTTTGCCCGGTGCATCGGTGTAGGCGCAGCTGTTATCCAACAGATTATTCCACAGCTGATGCAGTCGCTGGGCATCACCTCGAATCATTACGCCGGGGGCTATGTGCGTCGTCAGCGTAAGGCCGCTGCCATTGAGCCAGCGGTCCGCATCTTCAAGGCGGCTGGCCAGGCTGTCGCTAAGGTTCATGGGGGCCAGATGAATATCAAGCGCGCCAGCATCGCTTTGCGAAAGTAGGCGTAAATCGGCGACCAAGTGCTCAAGCTGGGCAACTTCCTGCGCCAGCGAGCTGAGGTTTTCCTGATTCAGTGGGCGAATGCCGTCCTGCATGGCTTCAATTTCACCACGTAGCACGGCCAAGGGCGTGCGCAGTTCGTGGGCGGTGTCGGAGACCCAGCGTGCACGGGCGTCACGGTTGGCTTCCAATGTGGCGGCCAGTACGTTGAAGTCCCGCGCCAAACGGGCAAGCTCATCCCGACCACGTTCAGGTAGGCGAGTATGGTAGTTGCCTTCGGTAAGCCGCCGCGTGGCGATAGCCAGTGCCCGCGTACGTCGGCTTAACCACCACGAGAGCCCGGCGGCCAGCAGCAGCGATGCTAGCCCAATCGAGATAACAATAATGACCAGGTTGCGCTGTTGCAGCTCTAGAAAGCGATTTTCCATGCGCTCCATCATCTGCTGAGGAGGGCGAAACCCTAACGAGCCAATGGCCTCGCTGTCGCTGTGAAGCGTGAGCCAGCGCCAATCGCCGGGGCCCATACGGCCATTCATGGGTGGAATCACAAACTCACCGTTTGGCGCACGCAGCGCAAAATCCTGCGCTTCGCCCAAGGGGGAGGGGCGTTCACGATGCTCCTGACCCAGTTCAAAACGCACGATATGCGGCCAGCGTTCCGGGTTGTGTTCAAGCCAGCGCCAGTCCTGCTGGGTTTCCCAGCGGGTAATCAAACCATCGGCCAGCAGCATGGCACGGCGTTCCTGGGCCTGGTTTAAATAGTCGATAAAACCACGGTCGATACTGTAGGAAACGGCTAGAAACATGGTGGCGGAAATGGCCACGTTAACGCTGAGTATGGCCGAGAACAGCTTTAGTCCTAGCCGGGAAGGACGCCAAGTGGGCAAGGTAACGGCCATCAGGAAGTGCCCTCCTGAAGAGGTTGCCGAGGCATGCTAAGTCGCTCGCGCCAGTTCTCCAGACCCAGGTAAAGGCAGGGCACCAGTATCAGCAAAATGACCGTCGCGAAGATCATGCCAAAACCCAGCGAGATTGCCATGGGAATCATAAAGCGTGCCTGCCGCGAGGTTTCCAGAATCATGGGCGCCAGGCCCAGAAAGGTGGTAAGTGTGGTCATCATGATAGGCCGCAGGCGCCGGGTAGCAGCCGCCACAATGGCAGCGCGTGGCGCCACCCCTTCGCGCCGCTTGCGGTTGGCGTAATCAATCAGTACCAGCGCATCGTTAATCACCACGCCGGAAAGCGCCAGCATGCCCAGCAGGCTGATAATCGAAAGCCCAAACCCCATAATCATGTGGCCCACCACAGCACCAACAACGCCAAACGGAATGGCCGCAAGCACCAATAAGGGCTGCAAATAGCTTCTGAAGGGAATCGCCAACAGTGCGTAAAGGGCGGCCAGCATAAGCCACATGGCGGTGCGAAGGGCGGCCAGATTGTCGGCGGTATCTTGCTGGCGGCCGCCCAGGCTGACCTCAAGCCCCGGCCAGGAGTTTGTAAGCGTTGGGAACACGTCTTCTTGAAGGGTGGCCAGTACCTGGTTAATGGTTTGGTCGCCCTCTGAATCCGCCGTCACGGTGATAATGCGCCTGCCATCTATGCGCTGCAGGCTGCTTGAGGCTTGGCTTAAGGTAATGTCTGCCACGCGAGAAAGCGGCACGCTAAGCCCGTCGGGCGTGCGTACGGGCATGCGGTAAAGTTCGTTTAAGCTCGCGCGGTCGGTTTCGGGCAGGCGTACCTCTACGCTGATCTCGCTACGCCCCACAAACTGTTCAACCGCCGTGGCACCTTGTAAAGGTCCGCGCAGTGCCTGGGCCAGGTCGCTGCCGGTCAGGCCTAGCGCTCGGCCTTCTGCGGAAAGGCGCATTTCAAGCTGAGGTTTGCCATCGCCAATCCCGCTGTCAATATCGGTTAGCTCATACTCACCAAGCACTTCGGCCAACCGGGCGGCGGCGGCTTCCAGCACTTGGGTGTCGGGGTGAGATAAGCGCAAGCTAAGCGCAGCGCCGCTGCCGGGGCCGCCAAAATCTGACTCAAAACGTACCGACTGAGCGCCAATTAAATCCCCCGCCAGCTCGCGCCATTCACCTGCAATACGTGAAGGCGGCCAGGCGTCCAGGCTGCTACTTGCGATATCGAGCCGTACCTGCAGCTCTTCGCCATCCAAGCGGCTGCGCGTGCTGCTAAAGGCTAGCGTCTCTTCGCGCTCGCTCAGCTGCTGGGCGGCGTCCAGTAGCTGTTGGCTAAGCTCTCGGCTAACGCTGATGTTGGTGCCAATCGGCAGCGTTACCGTTGCCTGAACCTGATCGGATTCGGCACGCGGCATGAGTGAAAAGCCCAACCGTCCACTCATGGACCATGCCAGCACTACCACCAGCACCGCAACACCGATGGAGACACTCAGTAAGCGTTGATTAAGTGCGCGTTGTAGAAACGGCTCAAACTGATGGTATGTGAAGTGATGCAGCCCGCCCTGCAGGCGCTGGCGCAACGCTTCCAGCGGCCGCTGCCAAGCCGGTGTTTCACGCGGTTTACGGCTATGTGCCAAGTGGGAGGGGAGGATAAACAGCGCTTCGGCCCAGGAGATCAAAAACACCGTGACGACCACCACGGGCAGAGTGGCAAACAGCATGCCCAAAAAGCCGGGTAAAAACAGCAGGGGCAGAAACGCCACGATATTCGACAAAATGGCAAAGGTGAGCGGAACGGCAATTTCACCTGCCCCTTTGACCGCCGCATCGCGCAGCGAGTAGCCTTCCTCACGATAGCTGTAGATGTTTTCGCCCACCATGATCGCATCATCCACCACGATCCCCAGCGCGATAATGAAAGCGAACATCGACATCATATTCAGCGAGACGCCGATCCAGGGCAGAAACAGCATGGCGCCCAAAAAGGCCGTAGGAATACCCAGCGTGACCCAAAATGCTAGCCGCGCTTCAAGAAACAGCGCCATGAGTACCATCACCAGCGCCAGACCCATCCAGGCATTCTTTAACAGCAGGCTTAAGCGGTCCTCGTATATTTCCGAGCTGTCGCGTGCAACGTCCAGGCTAACGCCCGGCGGTAGCCCCGCTCGCAAGCGCTCCAGTTCGCCGTAGACCGCCTCGGAAATGCTGGTCGGGGTTTGGTGGCCAATTTGATAAATGTTGACCGATAGGCCCGGCTCGCCATTGTAAAACTCTTCACGATCCGTTTCGGCAAAGCCGTTGCTCACGCGGGCGATATCACCCAGCAAAATGGGCGTGCCCTGGGCAGTGGTAAGGATTGGCAGGTCGGCAAACTCGGCGGCGCTGTTGCGTCGGCCTTGGTAGCGCACCAGCCACTCGCCTTCAGCCGTGGTGAGTTGGCCACTTGCCAGGTCCAGCGCTTCAGCTCCAATGCGGCTGGCAAGCTGCTGATGATCAAGCCCGTAGCGCTCAATAGCTTCTTCATCCAAGTGAATCTGGATCTCGCGCTCGCGATTACCCGAAAGCTCGGCGCGTGAAATACCCTCAGCGGCCTGCAGTTCAGCGCGCACATCCTCGGCGGCGTCGTGAAGGGCGGCAAGCCCAACCGAGCCGTAAACCTGAAGGCTGACCACACTGCGCGAGCCGCCCGCTAGCGTGAAGCGGGGCGGGTCGGCGGCACTGGGTAGGGTAGTGATGGCATTGACTGCCTGCTGAATATCCTGATAAACGCGCATCACATCGACGCCGTCAATCAGCGTCGCGCTGACCATACCGCTGCCTTCACCAGCGCTGGAGGTCAGCTCGTCAATACCTTCTACATTCGATACCGCCGCTTCAACGGGAAGTAGTAGGCTCTGCTCGACATCTTCTGGCGTGGCGCCGGGGTAGCTGATGCTGACCTGAACAATTTCAATTTCAAACTCAGGAAAGACCTCTTTTTTAATCGCGAGCGATGCCATAAGGCCCCCCACGATAAACAGCAGCATCAGCAGATTAGGCGCAACGCCATGGTCAATCATCCAGGCAAGCGGGCCGCGACGCATTAGCTGCTCTCCTCATCACGGGTGGGCGCATCGTTGCGCGAGCGAACGCGAACCTGTTGTCCTTCCTGGGGTTGGGCAAGTCCTGAAGTGACAACGCGCTGACCAGCCTCCAGGCCGCTGCGCACCAGCGCTTCATTTTCACCCCGATAGGCAAGCGACACCGTTGTGCTGTGTAGGCGGTCTTCATCGTCCACCCACCAAACGCGCTCGCCCGGGCGTAGCGCCGCTGAGGGCAGGGCAATCAGGTCTTCCTGCGCCTGAGTTTGGAAGGCTATTCGCATTACATCGCCCAAGCGCAGCGCGGGACCATCGGTGTCCAGCGCCAATGGGTCATTCACCGCAATCAACAGCTGTGCCTGAAGTCCGCTCTCTTCCAGATTAGGTAAGATCGATATCAGTGCGCCTTCCCGCGAAGCGCCTTCTGGCCAGCCCCGGCTGGTAATCGTGACCTGACTACCCGGCGCCAGCCATTCAAGTGCATCGCCGGGCAATGAGGCGCGCACCCAGAATTGCTCAACACCGACCAGATTAATCACCTCGGTTCCTTGGCTTAGCAGGCTGCCAGCGCCCACCAAGCGCTCTTGCACCATCGCCTTCCACGGGGCGGTCAACGTTGCGCGCTCAAGGTTGAGCGCTGCCTGGTCGCGTATTACACGTGCCTGAGTCAGTTGAGCCTGGGCCTGGCGAAGTTGAGGCTCGCGCAGGACCAGCGAGCGTCGCTCGGCGGAAAGCTGGCGCCCAAACGACTCGTACTCACTACGGGCGCGCTGCTGTTCGGCATTTTCAAGCGCCACCTGCGCTTGGGCGTTGCTTAGCTGGGCCTCGGCGTCCTCCAGGGCAAGGCGCAAATCGGCCTGGTCGATATACGCAACGGGCGCACCTTCCTCAACGACCTGGCCTGGAAAAACGCCCTCTCCAAAGCGTTCCAACTGACCTGCCACGCGGCTGGCCAGCTGGGTTGTCTGCTCGGCTTCTACTCGCCCAAAGCCGCTCAGTAGAGGCGATAGGGCGCTCTGTTCGACTGTCATGACATTGACGACAGGCGGCGTGGGTGGCGGGGGAGCCCGCCGCTCAATACGTGGCGGCTGGCTGATAATCCACCAGGCGCAGGCTAAGCCGATGGCAAACACCAACAGGGCCAGCACGGCGCCTAAACGGACACGGCCTTGTTGCATCGAGGAGAAAGAGTCATGAGGTTTTATTAACACGGAGTACCCGTTGCAAGAGCGAAAACGTAGTAAAAGCGAAAATTCCGGTATAAGAAGCGTATCATGCTAGCATCACGCACTGGCTCGCAGAGATTAGGTAAGCATTATGAAAATAGCGTGCAACTCTTCGCTAACCTAAACGCCTGCGACTTATCACGACACCTATTTCTCATAAATACCGTCCGGCCGATGAGTCTTGTGCAAGCGTATGAAAAACACCGCCACCCGCGATAAGTTAATTGATACTGGTGCTGAGCTGATTACCCAACAAGGGTATAATGCAACGGGCATTAATGCCGTACTTAACGCCTGCGGCGTGCCCAAGGGGTCGTTTTACCATTACTTTTCCAGTAAGGAAGATTTTGGCCTGGCGGTGATTGAGCGGTTTGCCAACGACTATGATGCTAGTCTGGTCGCTCTGCTTGAAGATCCGATGACACCCCCTCTTGACCGCCTGAAGCGCTACTTTGCCACCAGCCGTGCTTACATGAGCGAGCGCGACCATGCGGCCGGCTGCTTGATCGGCAATTTAGGTCAGGAGATGGCAGGGCAGAGTGTTCGCTTTCGCGAGGCGCTTAATCACGCGTTCCTGCGTTGGGAAGCACGCTTTGCTCACTGCCTGCAGGCAGCCCAGGCCCAGGGGGCTCTCACTCAAGCACTGGACCCGCATCAGTTGGCAAGCTTTATTCTTTCCGGCTGGGAAGGGGCAATTTTGCGTGCCAAGACGCTGAAGTCGGATGCTCCCATGGAAGTGTTTGAAAAGCTGCTGTTCGAGCAGGTGCTGACGTCGCCAGTTGAATGAGCAACCCTTTAAGCCACCGGTTTATTCATATCGATTACTGAGCCAGGAGCCTGCCATGTTCCAAGGGTTTGAAAAGCATTTGCGTTACATAAAGGGTGTTGGTATTGCTTTTCGTATAGGAGGCCACGGCCCCGCGTTACTGCTGCTCCATGGCCACCCGCAAACCCATGTGATCTGGCATAAGGTGGCTGAAACGCTTGCCCAGCACTTCACCGTAATAGCCGCCGACCTGCGCGGCTACGGCGATAGCGGCAAACCCGACGATGACGCCGAGCATCTCAATTATTCAAAGCGCACCATGGCAGCTGATATGGCCGAGCTGATGAGTGATCTGGGGTTCGAGCGCTTCAAAGTGCTGGCGCATGATCGCGGTGCGCGGGTCGCCCACCGCTTGGGTGTTGACTACGCCTCACGCGTTGAGCGTATGGTGCTTCTCGATATTGCGCCGACCCTTGCCATGTACCGCGGCACCAACGAGGCCTTTGCGCGCAGCTATTGGCACTGGTTCTTTCTGATTCGCCCCCAGCCGCTGCCTGAAATGCTAATCAATAGCGCCCCGGCCCAGTACCTGAAAAGTGTGATGGGTGCGCGCAGTGCCGGGATGGCGCCGTTTACTCCGGAAGCGCTGAAGGAATACGAACGCTGCCTGGCACTGCCCGGCACCGCGACCGGCATTTGTGGCGACTACCGCGCCAGCGCCACGATCGACTTAGTCCACGATCAGGCCGATATCGACGCTGGTGTAAAACTTACCTGCCCGCTAAAAGTGATGTGGGGTGCTGAAGGCGCGATTGAAGCCTGCTTTGATGCACTAAGCGAATGGCGCAAGGTGGCGACCCAGGTGGAAGGTAAGGCGCTGCCCTGCGGCCACTATATTGCTGAAGAGATCCCCGAGACGCTGCTAGACGAAGCTCTTCCGTTTCTGCTCAGTGCTGAATAAGCGCTTAACGAGACTTACCAAGACGAAGCGGGTCAAAAACTGGATAATGGGTGGCAATTCGCCGAGGGCTCTGTTTTCAACCGCCCAGGCACACTCATTGCTCTGGATGCCCGCTCATGGAAATCAAAGTCAACTATCTCGATAACCTCCGCCTCGAGGCCAAGTTCGACGACTTCACCGTTATTTCAGACCAGCCGATTCGCTATAAGGGCGACGGCTCGGCGCCTGGCCCGTTTGACTACTTCCTGGCGTCATCCGCCATGTGTGCCGCCTACTTTATGAAGGTGTACTGCAACGCGCGGGATATCCCTACCGAAAACATCCGCCTCTCGCAGAACAATATCGTCGACCCCGAAGACCGCTATAAGCAGATCTTCAAGATTCAGGTCGAGCTTCCCGAAGATATTTCCGAGAAAGATCGCCAGGGCATTCTGCGCTCGATTGATCGCTGCACGGTCAAGAAGGTCGTTCAAACCGGCCCCGAGTTTCAGGTCGAAACCGTCGAGAATATCGATGAGGATTCCCAGGCGCTGTTGATGGGTGCCCCGGAAGGCAGCGAGCGCACCTATATCGAGGGAAAGGATTTACCCCTTGAAGATACCATCGCCAATATAAGCGCGCTGCTGGCTGATCTTGGCATGAAGATCGAGATCGCCTCCTGGCGTAATATCGTGCCTCATGTCTGGTCGCTGCATATTCGCGATGCGGCCTCGCCCATGTGCTTTACCAACGGCAAAGGTGCCACCAAAGAGAGCGCACTGTGCTCGGCGCTGGGCGAGTTTATTGAGCGCTTGAGCTGCAATTTCTTCTACAACGACCAATTCTTCGGTGAAGAAATCGCCAATAGCGACTTCGTGCACTACCCCAATGAGAAGTGGTTTAAGCCCGGGCCCAACGATGAGCTGCCCACTGAAATTCTCGATGAGCACTGCCTGGCGATCTACAACCCGGAAGGCGAGCTGTGCGGCTCGAATCTGGTTGACACCAACTCCGGCAATGAGGCGCGCGGCATTGTCTCGCTGCCCTTTGTGCGTCAGTCGGATGGCGAGACGATCTACTTCCCCTCCAACCTGATCGAAAACCTGTTCTTGAGCAACGGCATGAGCGCGGGCAACACGCTGGTGGAAGCTCAGGTGCAGTGCCTGTCAGAAATTTTCGAGCGAGCGGTCAAACGAGAAATTCTGGAGCAGGAAATGACCCTGCCAGATGTACCGCAAGATGTGCTGGCGAAGTACCCAAATATTGTTGAAGGCATTAAGGCGCTTGAGGCTCAGGGCTTCCCTGTGCTGGTAAAGGACGCCTCCATGGGCGGTCAGTTCCCGGTGATGTGTGTGACCTTGATGAACCCGCGCACCGGCGGCGTGTTCGCCTCCTTCGGCGCCCACCCAAGCTTTGAAGTGGCGATAGAGCGCAGCCTGACCGAGCTTTTACAGGGGCGCAGCTTTGAAGGCCTGAACGATCTGCCGCTGCCAACGTTTAACTCGCAGACCGTGTCCGAGCCCAACAACTTTGTTGAACACTTTATCGACTCCTTTGGTGTGGTTTCCTGGCGCTTCTTCAGTGCCAAGGCGGATTTCGAGTTCAGCGAGTGGGATTTCTCCGGCACCAACGAAGAAGAGGCCGAAACGCTATTCGGTATCTTCGAGGAGTTGGGGGCCGAGGTATACATGGCGGTCCATGAGGATCTCGGTGCGCCGGTGTGCCGTATTCTGGTGCCGGGCTACTCTGAGGTGTATCCGATTGAAGACTTGATCTGGGATAACACCAACAAGGCACTTGATTACCGTGAGGATATTCTCAATCTGCATCAATTAGAGGATGACCAGCTCACCGATTTGGTCGAGCGCCTCGAAGAGAGCCAGATGGATGACCACGTCGATATCACCACCCTGATCGGCATTGAGTTTGATGAAAACACGGTATGGGGCCAGCTCACCATTCTGGAGCTTAAGCTTCTGGTCTACTTGGCGCTTGGCCGTCATGAAGAAGCACTTGATTGCGTACAGATGCTGCTGCAGTACAACGACAACACCGTTGAACGTGGTCTCTTCTACCAGGCGATGAACGCGACGCTGGAAATTGCCCTGGACGACGAGCTTGAAATCGACGACTACCTGCCTAACTTCCAGCGCATGTTTGGCGAAGAGACCATGGCGGCGGTTGTCGGCTCGGTGGAAGGCAGCGCGCGCTTTTACGGTCTGACGCCCACCAACATGCAGCTTGATGGTTTGGAGCGTCATCAACGTTTGATTGAAAGTTACAAGAAGCTTCACGTCGCGCGGGCGGCAAAAGCGGGCGCTTAATCGCCTCCCGTTTTCACTTATTCAATGGAAATGCATGACACCGATGATATTCAGCACTCCCTTGATGACCGCAGCGCTAACGTTCGTATGCACCTAAACAGCAAGCTGGAGAGCTACAGCACGTATTAAACGGGAGTAGTTTTAAAACGCTGTGGGGGTAGCTCACAGCGTTTTTTTAGCGTGCAATAAAGCGTCAAAGCGAGAGAAAAAACAGAATCAAAGGGGGCGAGAGCAGCGAAAGAATAAACCCGCTAACCACCGCGATGGGCACGCAGGCGACGCCGCCGTGCTGTTGAATTACAGGCAGGGTAAAGTCCATTGACGTGGCACCGCCGTAGCCAATGGCAAGGGCGGTGTGGCGGTGGATCACTAGCGGAATCAAAATAAACGCCAGAAGTTCCCGGGAAAGGTCGTTAAAAAACGCCACGCCGCCCATTAGCGGCCCTAGCTGGTCGCCAATTAAAATGGCTGAAAGCGAATACCAGCCGAAGCCAGACGCCATGGCGAGTCCTTCATTCCAGCTAAGCGAGAGCAAGGGGGCGGCAGCCAATCCCGCCAGTAGCGAGCTAACGGCCAGCGTTATCGCAATAGCAAGCCCTAGCCGGTTGAGCAGAATTTGCTTAAGCGGCATGCCGGAGTTGCGTAGCTGACAGCCGATCAGTACTAGCAACGCGTAAAGTACCCATTCAGCTAACAGGTCTGCGGCGGTAAAAAGCGTCTCGCCTAGCCTTGGGCCCAGCAGCAGGCCTGTTATAACGCCGCCCACCACTACTGCTAGCAAGAGTAACGAGCCTTGCATGGCGGCCAGCTTACTGGTCGGTGCGTTTTTAACGACAGGTGAATCCCCCGTTTGTAGGGCTACCCGGCGAGACAGCCACCATAAAGCGGCCAGGTTAAACGCCGTGGTAATACTAAACAGCAGCAATGCATTGCCCCCCAGCCGCGAAAGCTGGCTGGTTAGATTTTCAAGCCCGGCAAGACTTACCCCCATGAAGAGCAAAATAAGATAAACCGAGCCGCTAACGGCACGGTTGATCAATTGCTGGAGGTAAGGAGAGTGAATGCGTAATAAATAGCCCACTATCAGAGGCAGAAGAACAATCAATAATCCAGACAGCATGTAGGGTGTGGCGCCTTAAGGGTTAAATTGAGTAAGCCTGATGCGGGTTTGGCGGCGACCCTCTTTTTGATAATCCGCCGAGACAATCAGGCCGGGCCAGTCTGGGTGAAAGTTGATTTCCAGATGGCGGTCGGGTTTTTCGATATCCGTCAAAATGACCTGCTGTACCTCAAACTCACCAGCGGGCACGTTGACGATGTGTGTGGCTGGTGTGGCGTAGTACTGGAGGTGCTCATCTCGGCCGCGGTGGTCAACAAAATCGAGATCACAGGGTGCGCTTTGTGTACATGTTTCATGGCCTGCACGCCGAGAGAGATCAACCAGCGCGGCTTGACGATCAAGTGCTGCAATATCGCTATCGGTTAATCGATAGCTGTCGCCTACGCCCAGAAGCGAGTAGCTGCTGCTAAAAAGCAGTGAACGGACGGCGTCATCAGCCACTGAAAAGCGGCTGTACTCCTGACCGCTGACTATGGCCAATGAAAAGCGCATATCGCTTAGCCAATGCTGGCCTTCCTGGCTGAGCGTATGGGTAATCGTTGCACTGGGCCAGTTGCGGGTTTCCAGCCGGTATTGCGCTTCAAATGGCACTATGTCTGCAAGAGTGCTGGCGGCTTCTTCGCTTGCATTGACTGGTACAGCGCTGAGTAATAGCCAAGCGGTGCACAGTCGTATACAAGCCGATACAACATTTAAACGGGCGAGTCGCATCCTGATTCTCCTTATGAGCAAGCAGTCCCCGCTAGCTAGCGCTGTTTGCAAATAAACCCAATAAGCTGAGTCGTCTTGGGTTCAAAGACCTGCTTGCATATCTGTCATGCATTTCCATGGCCTGGCATATATTTCGAGCGCCTTTAGTGGGTATCTTAACATTTGATGCGCACGTGATGCGGTCGGTGTATCACTATGAAAGAAGCGCCACCCGTTGCGTGCAGACAGCGGCGCCCATGCTGGTTTTAACGGACTTAGTATCCTTGTGTGGGGTTAACCGTAGGCAGGTCTTCACCCGCCTCAAAGGCATGCAGGTAGGCAATGACCTGGTCAATCGCATCGTTCACCGGGGTGGGCGCTGCCATGTGGGGGGTGACGATGACGCGGGGGTGCTGCCATAAGGGGTTTTTAGCGGGCAGCGGCTCTTCACAAAAAACATCCAACAACGCGCCGCGCAAGTGGCCTGGCGTAGCGTTATCACCCAGTGCCTCAAGAAGCGCCTGTTCATCAATCAAGCTGCCTCGGCCTGGGTTGATCACGCTGGCGCCCTTGGGTAGTTTGGCGAGCCGCTCGGCGTTAAGAATACTCCGTATGGCGGGGGTATCGGGCAGGATAGTCACCACGCTCTGCACTTGGCCAAGAAGCTCGTCCAGTCCTTCCTCACCATGTAGGCACTGTACACCTGTGATGGTTTTGGGTGAACGACTCCAGCCCAGCACAGGAAATCCCGCTTGCTGCAAGACGCTGGCAACCTGCGACCCGATAGCGCCCAGGCCGAGTACACCTACTGGCCAATCAGCTTTATCTACCAAGCGTTGCGGCTGCCATTCAGCGTTGGCTTGCTGAGCGGTGTAACGGTCCATACTGCGGTAAAAATGTAAGACGCCATACAGTACGTAGTCGGCCATTGGCTCGCTCATGCCCGCATCGCGCAGCTTCACGATGGGGACATTGGCGGGCAGCCCTGGCGTGCCGAGTAAGTAATCTACTCCTGCGCCCAGGTTGATGATGCCTTTAAGCCGAGTCTGCTCTTTCAAGAGATACGCAGGGGCTTTCCATACCGCAAGATAGTCAGCATCTTGTCGTGCCTCTTCGGGAGCGTCGCTGGTCACGACCGTTGCGTTAGGAAGCGCTTTGGAAAGGGCGTCGCGCCATTGAGTGGCATCATCGGTGTGCACAACAATCTTCATTTCGGCTCCTGCGTGGTGAATGGGTGTCTCTCACTCTATTTATTTATCATGGGGAGGTTGTCTGCACGCTGCAAGTCGTAACATGCCACGGCGTTTGGCCTACATTGATCTCCGTGTGGTGGAGAGCTACCGGGATGGCCGTACATGGGAGCATTTTCGCCAGCTGGTTGAAAACAAACTTGAAAATAAGCCGTTGATTGGCCCCGATGATCGCGCGGTGCTGAAGCTTTTGCGTGGCCGGTTAAGAGAGCCGGCAACATGAGTTAAATAAAGGCTTTGACCCGCAACCACGGGGTGGTGCTAGTATCGGGCTAAGACGACATTGGCAAGCCTTCCATGGCGGTAGCCTGGTCGCCCTTGTGCCCCGTTGCTTGGCGTAAAAAACGCGCACCGGTTCTTGGTGATCTTTGATGGTGAGTTGCCCGATGACTCAGGTTTCCCTGCCCTTCACGCGTGAAGAGTATGCACAGCGCTTGTGGAAGGTGCGTGCTGAAATGGCCGGCCGCGGCATTGATGTATTGATCGTCAGTGATCCGTCGAATATGGCATGGCTGACCGGCTACGACGGCTGGTCATTCTACGTCCACCAATGTGTACTGGTTGGCCTGGAAGGCGAGCCGGTATGGTTTGGGCGTCGTATGGACGCTAACGGCGCGCTGCGCACCTGTTGGATTGACCCCGTTAATATTACTTATTATCCGGATTACTACGTTCAAAATCCGGATATGCACCCGATGGATTATCTGGCGCAGTCGATCCTGCCTGATCGCGGCTGGCATACCGGCGTAGTGGGTATGGAGATGGATAACTACTATTTCACCGCCAAAGCCTACCAGAGCCTGCTACGCGAGCTGCCCCACGCGCGCTTTATTGACGCCAATGCGCTGGTGAACTGGTGCCGGGCAATCAAGTCGCCTCAGGAAATCGCCTATATGCGCATTGCCGGCAAGATTGTTGAAGGCATGCACTCGCGTATTCTGGAAGTCATCGAACCGGGGCTTCCCAAAAGCAAGCTGGTCTCGGAAATTTACCGGGTGGGGATAGAAGGCTTTTTCGATGAAAATGGGAAAGTGTATGGCGGCGATTACCCCGCCATTGTCCCCATGCTGCCAACCGGTAAAGATGCCGCTGCTCCACACTTGACCTGGGACGATACGCCGTTTCGTGAAGGCGAGGGCACGTTCTTTGAGATTGCCGGAGTATTCAAGCGCTATCACGCGCCCATGTCGCGCACCGTATTTCTGGGACGACCGCCGACCGACTTTATTCGCGCTGAATCAGCCCTTCTGGAAGGTATCGAAAACGGCCTGGACGTTGCTAAGCCGGGAAATAGAACGGCGGATATCGCCATGGCGCTGGGGGCGGCGATGGATAAATACGGTTTTGACCGCGGTGGCGCACGCTGCGGTTACCCTATCGGTATTTCGTACCCACCGGACTGGGGCGAGCGCACCATGAGTTTGCGTCCTTCGGATGAGACCATCCTGCAACCCGGTATGACCTTTCATTTTATGCCTGGGCTTTGGGTGGAGGATTGGGGGCTGGAAATTACCGAAAGCATCCTGATTACTGAAACAGGCTGCGAGACGCTGGCCAACTTTCCACGGCAGTTATTTGTTAAATGATGATAAGTCGTTAAAGAATAAGCCGTTATAACTGATTAAGGAGTCGTTATGACCCTGCGACCAAGCCCGATTTCCGCGACTGTCGACTTTGATGCTGACGGCGTGCAGCACGGTTTTTTAAAGCTGCCCATCTCCACCGATATCTCGGCCTGGGGGGCGGTAATGATCCCGATTACCGTGGTGAAAAATGGCGAAGGCCCCACAGCGCTATTAACCGGGGGCAACCATGGCGATGAATACGAGGGGATTACTTCGCTGCTCAAGCTTGCCAATGCGCTCACCGCAGAGGACGTCAGTGGGCGGGTGATTATTGTGCCGTGCATGAATACGCCCGCCGTTATGGCCGGCAAGCGGACATCGCCGATGGATAAGGGCAATCTTAACCGCAGTTTCCCCGGTGACCCCAACGGCAGCGTAACGCTGCAAATTGCCGACTACTTTACCCGCGTTTTGGTGCCCATGAGCGATGTGGTACTGGACCTACACTCCGGTGGCCGCACGCTGGATATTCTGCCGTTTGGTGCTTCTCATGTGCTGGATGATAAAGCCCAGCAACAGGCCGCGCTGGAAGGCGCCAAAGCGTTTGGTGCGCCTTACGCCATGGTGATGTTTGAGCTGGATGCCGAAAAACTCTTCGATACTGCTTGCGAGCGCCAAGGCAAGGTGTTTGTGGCCACAGAGCTTGGCGGTGGTGGCACCTCCACGCCACAAAGTATGGCGATTACCGAGCGCGGCGTACGTAACTTTCTGACCCATTACGGCCTGCTAGAGGGCGAGGTGGATATGCCGCAAGGCGGCCAGGTCTATCTCGATATGCCTGACGCCAGCTGCTACGTACAGAGCCAGCACTCCGGCGTACTTGAGCTTTGCGTGGCGCTGGGCGATGCCGTGACCAAAGGGCAGGTGTTGGCTTACGTGTACGATATGACCCGTACCGGTAGCGAGCCGGTTGCCTACCGCGCCGAACGCGATGGCATTTTGATGGCCCGGCGCGCCCCGGCCCTGGTCAATATGGGGGACACCATTGCGGTGATTGCCGATGTCGTCGACCGCCTGGAGGCATAGCCCAAGGCATGATAAAACTCGACCGTTTTGATCTTAAAATTCTCGATATCCTTTCCCGTGATGGGCGGATCACCAAATCCAAACTGGCCGAGGCGATTAATCTCTCGGTCAGCCCCTGCTGGGAGCGGGTTAAACGCCTGGAAAAAGCCGGGGTCATCCAGGGCTATACCGCGCGCATCAATGCCGATGTACTGGTGCCGCGCAACCCTGTGTGGGTGCAAATTGAGCTTACAGCCCACAACGCCGCAAGCTTTGCGCGCTTTGAAGCTTTGGTCATGGATACGCCAGAGGTCACCGAATGTGTCGCCGTCGGCGGTGGGGTTGATTATCTGGTGAAGTTTGAAGCTCGCACGATTGATAGCTACCAGCGGCTCATGGATAAGTGGCTGGTGTCTGAGGCGGGCATTGAGCGTTACTTCACCTATATCGTGACCAAAACGGTTAAGCGTCAGCCGATGGGTATTGATGTTGACAACGTTCTTTAACGGCGTTTCTTGGCCCTCACGCGTTCCCTCCAAAAAAACACGCTGCTAAACGTCCATAGACAAAAAAAGTCGCACGATAAGCCCTGGTTTTCAAAAACACTTCGTGCGTCTTCTCCCTTACGCTAGGCACATCGAAAGGATCGGCCAAAAGCCGATCTCTTCAATCGTCAACGTGTAACGGTTTGTCGCCGGTTAATGGCTTCAGCCAGGGGAGGTGCCCATGACCACACTATCGACCACGCTGGTGAAACGGCTAGAAGATCCGCGCCTGTTTCGCCAGTACGCTTATGTGAATGGCAAGTGGACGCATGGGGAAGGTGGCCGTGAAGAAGCGGTGTATGACCCGGCAACCAACGAAGCGATCGGGCATATCCCTTTACTTGAAGCCGAGCAGATTACCGTGGCGGTGGATGCCGCTGAGGCAGCCTTTGTTCACTGGCGCGCACTGCGTGTCGATGAACGCTGCGAGCGCTTGCTGGCCTGGTACGATTTGATTCAGGCCAACCGCGAAGACCTGGCGACCATCATGACCCTGGAGCAGGGCAAACCGCTGCCCGATGCGCGGGGCGAAGTAGAGTACGGAGCAAGTTTCGTGCGCTGGTTTGCGGAAGAGGGTAAGCGCACTTATGGGGAAACGATCCCCAGCCATATTCCTAATGCCTCGCTGGGGACTATTAAAGAGCCAGTTGGCATTGCCGCGATGATTACGCCGTGGAATTTTCCGCTGGCCATGATTACCCGTAAAGCGGCGGCCGCGCTGGCTGCTGGCTGCCCGGTGATTGTGAAACCGGCCAATGAAACGCCTTTTTCAGCGCTGGCGCTGGCAGAATTAGCCGAGCGGGCAGGCATACCGGACGGTATCTTTAACGTTGTTTTGGGTGAGCCTGCCGAGGTTTCAAAAATACTGTGCAGCGAGCCACGCATCCGGGCGCTGTCGTTTACCGGCTCCACCCGCGTTGGCCGCCTGTTAATGGAGCAAAGTGCGGGAACTGTTAAGCGCCTTTCACTGGAGTTGGGCGGTAATGCGCCGTTTATCGTCGGGCCGGATATGGACCCCAAAGAGGCGGCTTACGCGGCGGTAGATGCCAAGTTTCAAACGGCAGGGCAGGACTGTTTGGCGGCCAACCGGATTCTGGTGCACGAATCCATTCATGACGCCTTTGTTGAGCAGTTTACCGAGCGCATGGCGGCATTAACCGTCGGCAATGGTTTGCAGGGCGAGATCGATCTTGGCCCGCTGATTCACCGCCAGGCGGTAGAGAAGGCCGCCTCGATTGTCGATGACGCGATTTCTCGGGGCGCCACGCTGGTGATGGGAGACCAGAACCAAGCGCCGGGCGAAAACTTCTTTATGCCGGTGCTATTAACAGGCGTAACGCCACAAATGAAAGTCTGGCGGGAAGAGAGCTTTGCCCCCGTGGCCGGGATCACCGCTTATTCGAGCGACGAAGAAGTTATTGAGCTTGCCAATGATACTGAGTATGGCTTGGCGGCCTATGTGTATACCCATGATATCCGCCGGATCTGGAAGCTGATGCGTGCGCTGGAGTACGGCATGGTCAGTGTAAACTCCGTCAAGATGACCGGCCCACCGGTACCCTTTGGCGGCGTGAAGCAGTCTGGCCTTGGCCGTGAGGGCGGCGCCACCGGTATCGACGAGTATCTCGAAACCAAGTATTACTGCTTAGGCGCGCTGGGTTCTGTATCAGGGAGCTAGAGTAGATAGTTTCGCAGTAGAGGCTAGTTAGGCGCTAAGCGAACCGTCTTTTTCAGGGCCGAAACATGCTCCATTCAGTTTCGGCATTCCCGCCATCCATGGCGGTCAGTGAAAAAGCCGAGCGCCCAGGGATGGGTTTACAGCGTGTTCGCGTGTGACTAACCAGCCGTGAAGCCCGCAATATTTCAAATTCCTTCCCGCTGATCGGGGAGGTTTATCGTACAGAGAGAACGTTATGAGCCAACATCAGGATCTGATCGAACGCGACCGCAAAGTCACTTTTCACGCCTCTACCCACCTGCGTGACTTCGCCCATGGCGATGCGCCGGGCCGTGTGATTACCGGCGGTAAAGGTATCAATATTGTCGATAAGGATGGCCGCGAATTTATCGACGGCTTTGCCGGGCTTTACTGCGTTAATATCGGTTATGGCCGCACGGAAATTGCCGAAGCCATTTACAAGCAGGCGATGGAGCTCTCTTACTACCACACCTATGTCGGCCACTCGAACGAGCCGCAGATCGCGCTTTCTGAGCGTATTCTGAAAATCGCTGGCATGAACATGTCCAAGGTCTACTACGGCATGTCGGGCAGTGACGCTAATGAAACCCAGCTGAAAATTGTGCGTTACTACAACAACGTACTTGGCCGCCCGCAGAAGAAAAAAGTCATCTCGCGTATGCGCGGCTACCACGGTTCGGGCATTGCTTCTGGTTCCTTGACCGGTCTTAAGGCGTTTCATGACCACTTTGACCTGCCAATTGATACCATCCGGCATACTGAAGCGCCGCACTACTACCTGCGTGCCGCCGAGCAGCATGGCATGACCGAGCTTGAGTTTTCCTCCTTCTGTGCCGACAAGCTGGAAGCGATGATCCTCGAAGAAGGCCCGGATACGGTGGCGGCGTTTATCGGCGAGCCGGTATTGGGCACAGGCGGTATCGTACCGCCGCCCGAAGGTTACTGGGATGCGATTCAGGCGGTATTGGCCAAGTACGATGTGCTGTTGATTGCCGATGAAGTGGTATGTGGCTTTGGGCGTACCGGCTCTGATTTTGGTAGCCACCATTACAACATGAAGCCGGACCTGGTCACGATTGCCAAAGGCCTGACCAGCGCCTATCAGCCGCTTTCTGGCGTGATTGTGGGTGAAAAAGTATGGCAAGTGCTTGAGCAGGGCACTGGCGAGTTTGGCCCAATCGGTCACGGTTGGACCTACTCTGGCCACGCGCTGGGCTGTGCCGCCGGTATTGCCAACCTGGATATCATCGAGCGTGAAAACCTGGTGGGCAACGCGGCTGAAACCGGTGCCTACTTCCAAGCGCAGCTTAAGGCCACGTTTGAAGGCCATCCGCTCTTGGGGGATGTACGCGGTGTTGGCTTAATGGCCGCGCTTGAGTTCTCACCGGATGCCAAGCAGCGCCTGCACTTTGACCCTGCCCTCAAAGTAGGACCGCGAGTGGCCGCCGCCGCCATGGAAGAGAACCTGATTGCTCGCGCCATGCCCCAAGGCGACATTCTAGGTTTTGCGCCTCCGCTGACCATTAACCGCGCAGAAGTTGATGACGTGATTGGCCGTGCCAAGCGCGCCATTGACCGGGTAACCGATGAACTTACCCGCTCAGGAGATTTAAAAGCGGGCCATCAGGAAGCTGCGTTGACGATTTAATGAAAAGACGCTGATCTGGTAACGCCGCTGCTTGCTTATGCAGCGGCGTTTTTGTTTTTGGGGTGGGAAGCTATGCTACTAAATACAGTGACGGTGAACGGATACATTAGGAGTGGCTATGCAACCGGTATTGGCTTTCGATGTATATGGCACGCTGATTGATACCCAAGGCGTTACGGCGGAACTCGAACGGCGACTTAGCGATGCCTCTAACGCAGAAGAATTTGCCAAGCGCTGGCGGGAAAAGCAGCTTGAGTACAGCTTTCGGCATGCCTTAATGGGCGCTTATGTGCCTTTTTCAGAATGCACGAGAGAAGCTCTGGTGTTTACCAGCCGCGCGCTGCAAGCAGGTCTTTCTGACAATGACCACGATCACCTCATGGATGTATATGCAGAGCTTCCAGCCTTCCCGGATGTGGTGGATGCGCTTGATCAGTTGCGTGATGCGGGCATTCGTTGCGTGGCGTTTTCCAATGGCACGACGGAGGCGGTAACCCAGTTACTGGTACGTGCCGGTGTAGAAAGCCACATGGATGCGGTGATCAGCGTGGATGATATCAAGCGCTTTAAGCCAGACCCGGCGGTATATAGCTATCTTCGCTCACAGCTGGAAGCGCGCCCTGAGCATACCTGGTTAATTTCAAGCAACGCCTTTGATGTGATTGGTGCAACCCATGCCGGGCTGCGAAGTGCCTGGGTGCGGCGTCATTCCGATGCGCCCTTTGACCCCTGGGGCATTGAACCTGATATGACGGTGCCTGACTTGGAGGCCTTGGCCGAGCGTATTATTCGCCAGGTTGTTAACCGATAAGAACAAGCCGCATAATGACGTACGATTCATATATCAGGACGCGATCATGTCAGAGAAAATTTACTGTATTGCTGGCTTCAAACCCAAACCAGGCAAAGAAGAAGCGGTATTCAAAGCGCTTCAGTCGCTGGAGCCAAACACACACCGGGAAGATGCCTGCATTCACTACACGGTGACCCGCCAGATCGATAATCCCTTCGCTCAAGGCACCAGTTACCCGATTGTATTCCATGAAATCTGGGCGAGCCGTGAGGAGTTTGAAGCACATTGTCAGCGTAAAGAGATCCAGGACTTCTTTGCCAAGCACGTTGAATCACCGGATGGCGATATCGAAGATGCCAACGTATGCGTGTATACCGATGAACCGTGGAATTTTGATGCCCCCAAGGTATAACCCCAGCGTGTAGAATGGGTCCACGACACCGATAAACGCGGAGCAACCATGACCGAAAAAAAAATGAACGTTGAAAGCTTTAACCTGGACCATACCAAGGTTAAAGCGCCTTATGTACGTCTTGCTGATATCAAACAGGGCCAGAACGGCGACCAGATTCATAAATATGATCTGCGTATCTGCCAGCCAAACAAAGAGCACATGGAGATGCCAGCGCTGCATTCTCTTGAGCACTTGATGGCTGAACTATCGCGTAATCATACCGATAAAGTGGTCGATATCAGCCCGATGGGCTGCCAAACCGGCTTTTATATCGCGATGATCAATCACGATAACTACGACGACGTGTTAACCATCATTGAGCAAACGCTGAACGACGTTCTGGTGGCCACTGAAGTGCCTGCCTGTAACGAAATGCAGTGCGGCTGGGCCGCGAGCCACAGCCTGGAAGGCGCCCAGAAGCTCGCCCGTGACCTGCTTGCCAAGCGTGGCGAATGGACGCAAGTGTTTGCATAAAACGGCCTTTTCAAACCGTTTTTAAGACCGTTCGTTTGACGCCGCTGCAGAGAAAACAAGAACGCCTTCTTCACGGAGGCGTTTTTGTTTGAGCGTTTCTTATAGCCGCGTATCAGCAGCCAGTTGCTCAATAGAGCGGGCGACGTCCTGAGCGTCGTGGAGAATCTTGTTCACAATCGCATCAATTTCGCTAACCCTGGATTGCCCGGCTTTGCTTTGTTGAATGACCTGTTGCATGGCTTCGGTGGTGCGTTCGACAAGGTTACTGTTGTCTTTTAGCACTTGGGAAATTTGTGCCACGGCTTCGCTGGACCCTTTAGCCAGTTGGCGTACCTCGTTAGCCACCACGGCAAAGCCGCGCCCTTGTTCACCTGCGCGGGCGGCTTCAACCGCGGCGTTAAGAGAAAGCAGGTTGGTTTGGCTGGCTATTTTGGCAATAGAGGCAGTAATCGCATGAATGCTTTGCGACTGTTTATGCAGGGCCTCTACAAGCTCTTGTGCCTGGGCCAGCGTTTGAGCGGCTTGCTCTGAGCCTTTTACCATCTCATCCAAGTGGTCGAGGCTATCTTTAGCGGTACGTTCAATTTGTGACGTGCTGGTTTGGGCGGAGCCAATCGTTCCCGTTGTCGCATTGGCTTTGTCGACCAGTTGGGTGATGTCTGCTGCGAATTTTACTACCTCGGTCACATTGCCATCTTCATCTTTAACAGGATTGTAGGTGGCTTCTAGCCAGATGCTTTGGCCATTTTTAGTGATGCGCTCAAAGCGGCCTTTGGTAAAATCCCCTTGGGCCAAGCGCTCCCAAAAATCAGGATTGTTACGATAGAAGTCAGGTGGGCAAAACATACGGTGGTGTTGACCAATAATATCTTTTTGTTGATACCCCATCGCGGCTTCAAAGTTTTTATTGGCTTCGAGTATTTCCCCTTGAGGGGTAAACTCAATGACGGCCATCGAGTCATTGAGCGCCTTTAGCACGGCCTTTTGCCGTTGAGATTCTTGATGACGCTGGGTGACATCATTCGCTACTTTCAGGATTTCCGTCACACGGCCTCGAAAATTTCGTATAGGCACATACGTCGCCTCTAACCAGACTTCTTCACCGTTCGCACGTACGCGACAAAAACGACCCTGACGGCTATCCCCTGCCGCTAATGAGTGCCAGAACTGTTGATACTCGGCACTGCTGACTTCCTGCTCATCACAAAACATGCGGTGATGCTTACCCTTTATATCGTCTAGTTGATAGCCCATCGACTCAAGAAATGGCGGGCTGGCATCCTTAATAATGCCCTGAGGCGTAAATCGAATACACGACGTATGGCGTTTTAAGGCGAGGTAGAGAGGGGCATTAAAAAAGCTTATACGCATTTTTTTGCCTTCTATAT